>JAUVJO010000329.1 GCA_030592345.1 Deltaproteobacteria bacterium | reverse complement strand
GTGGCCGGCCGCTTTCAAATGCTAACCCCTCACGGCGTGCTCAAGGAGACAAAAATCCTCCTTGAGCGACTCACAGCCAAGACCACGCTCACCAGTGATCACTATACAAACTACATCAACCTTTATGGCAGTCTGCCTAAAGACAAACCACGGCTGCTGGACAAAATTAAGGCCGCACTTAAGCAGGATGAGTCTGATTACCGGCCGTTTTTCATTGGCACCCAATAACGAAGGCGTTCAAAAAAATTACCGAAACTCGTACCTTGACTCTCCAATGAAATACCCCGCCGCAAGCGCCGGGGTATCAAAAAAAGGGTGTGTTATCTTTTCTATCGCAGCAAGCTGCGGGGAATTAAACCCTACAGATTTTGCATCGCCCTTCAAGTGATTAGAGTAATCTGCGAAATCTGTGGATTGAAAAGTTACTGCTGGCTGGACTAACCCCTTGATATTCTTTGGCGTCCCCAACCGGATTTGAACCGGTGCTGCCGGCGTGAAAGGCCGGTGTCCTGGACCAGACTAGACGATGGGGACATTGGTGGGCCGTGCGCGGCTCGAACGCGCGACTCTCTGCTTAAAAGGCAGATACTCTACCGACTGAGTTAACGGCCCTTACAAAGGGTACTCTTAATACCATATTACGCGGGTGTCAAGGGTTAAGGGCCGTCAGGACTTCCGCTTGATTTGTCTTGAAGTTTACCATGGTTGAAGTTGACAAACACCGGGCACTATATTATATTAAGCGTAAGAAAAAATTGTGCGGCCGCCACTGAGCGCGGGAAAAGGAGTAAGATTATGGCAGAACAAGGTGTTTTAGATGTGACTGACAGCAACTTTGAATCAGACATTATTAAGGCAGACAAGCCAGCCCTGGTGGATTTCTGGGCACCCTGGTGTGGCCCCTGCAAGGCGATCGCCCCGGTCATAAAGGAATTGGAAGAGACGTACGGCGACAGCATCATTTTTGCCAGATTCAATGTTGACACGGGCCCCAACACCCCCGCCCAATACGGGATTCGGGCTATTCCTACCGTCATCCTGTTCCAAAACGGTACGGTTGTTGACCAATTGGTTGGTGCTGTACCAAAGTCTCACCTCGAAGAATTCGTGAAGAAGGTCCTTTGAATGCCTGCCGATCTGTATGATGTGGCCATAATTGGCCGCGGACCTGCCGGGCTTCAGGCCGCCATCCATGCTGCAGGCAAGAAAGCAAAGGTGGTTGTCTTTGGGAAGTTGGAAAAAAGTAGCCTATACAGGGCCCATGTGGCCAATTTCTGCTGCTTTGAAAAAGTCATGACCGGTAAGGAACTGCTGGAGGGCGGCACCAAGCAGGCTGAGAGCTTTGGAGCGGTATTCATAGAACAGGATATCATCGAAACGAAAAGCGAGACTGATTGCTTCACCGTGGTTACGGAAAACGGGCAAACATATAGCTCCAGAACTCTCATCCTGACAATGGGTATTTCTCGAAAAAAGCTCCGAGTCAAAGGAGAAAAGGAGTTCGTGGGTCGAGGTGTGAGCTATTGTGTGGATTGTGATGCCAACTTCTACAAAGGCATGGATGTGGCCGTGGTCGGAAATGAGAGCGCGGCCGTGACAGGTGCTATAACTCTGTTGCGTTACGCCAAGCAGGTTCACCTGGTGTGCCGCAAACTTACCATCACCGATTTGCTTTACGATCAGCTTAATAATAGCGATGTTAAAATCAGTCGTAAGGCATGGGTCAAGGAGATAATCGGGAGCAACGAAGTGGAAGAGGTGTTGTTAACTACCGGTGAGACGCTTAAAGTAAACGGTATCTTTATCGAGCTGGGAGCAAAGGGAGCTATGGAGCTGGCCGCCAACCTTGGTGTCGTGTTCGATGCCGAGACGTTTAGTTTTATCGAAACGAACAAGTGGCAGGAAACCAACATCCCGGGTCTATATGCCGCCGGAGATATTACAGGCCAGCCCTGGCAAATAGCTAAGGCCGTAGGCGAAGGGTGTGTGGCAGGGATGGAGGCTGCAGTATACGCAAGAAAGCTTGCCGATTCGTAAGGACGTTTGTGTAATGTATCAAAGAAGGGTCTTCCAATCAATTATCATACTCTGGCTTACGGTACAGGTTTTCGGCTGTGCCTGGTTTCAGCCCAAAGAGGAAAAAACAGCTCGAGATCTTGCCGAAGAAGGCATGAAAGCCTATGAAGACAATGATTTTAGGAACAGCCTGGAAACCTTTCAAAAACTGAGGGATTGGTATCCATTCAGCAAATATGCCCTTCTTGCGGATCTCAAAGTCGGTGACGCCCATTACAATCTCAAGGAGTACGACGAAGCCATCTCTGCCTACGAAGAATTCGAAAATCTTCATCCAAAGAACGAAGCTGTTCCCTACGTAGTTTATCAGACAGGGCGATGCTATCTTGATCGGCTCGAGGTCATTGACCGCGACCAAACCATGGCTCTCCAGGCAGTCCAAATCTTTAGTAGACTGATTCGCACGTATCCTGACAGCCCTTTTGCCAAAAAAGCCGAAGAACATATCAGAACTTGTTACAGGAATCTGGCTGAGCACGATTTCTATGTGGGCATGTTCTACTATAAAACGAAACATTACAAGGCTGCCATGGAACGCTTTAAAATGGTTCTTAGATCTTATCCTGACTTGGGTGTTCACTACAAGGCCCTTCAGTACATCGCTTTATGCCAGACAATAATCGAAAACCCTGCCGGCGTCGCAAAATAGCCGTTGCCTGTTTACCAATAAGATGATTTGCAAGGCCATCATTCTGATCCCTTTCGCTTTTTTTCTCGGTTCTATTCCCTGCGGTGTGATTCTAACGCGCCTGCTTAGCGATACGGACGTTCAAACCACAGGGAGTGGAAATATTGGCGCCTACAATGTCTATCGCGTTGCCGGAAAAAAGCTCGGGATTATGACGCTTGTGGGAGATCTTTTAAAGGGCGCTATCCCCGTGCTCGCGGCCGTGTGCTGGGTGGAAGTTTCTGGCTGGAAGGGGGATGTGTGTATCTCGCTGGTCGCCCTTTCGGCCTTTGCCGGTCATCTTTATTCAGTGTTTCTGGGATTTAAGGGGGGCAAGGGGGTAGCCACTGCTGCTGGTTCTTTGCTCATCATATCTCCCCTTGTATTCTTGGTATGCGTGCTGGTTTATGTACTTGTTCTTTGCAGTTCAGGATATTCTTCGGCAGGCTCCCTGTCTGCAACGGTCATACTACCGGGCGCAACGTGGCTCGCTACTCACTCTGTGCCTTTAACCGGTTGTACAGTTGTCATGGCATTGTTCATATTTGTTCGCCATAGAGACAACATCAAGCGTCTACTTCACGGGACGGAACTTACATCCCTGCGACCGTAACGCCTCCTTGGAGGCTGTCCGAGAATGGCTATTTTCCCCAATCTCTGCGTCATGCTCAAATTATAAACCTCAAAATACTTCAATGTATTTCTGTGATTATAATCCTCGCCTTCCTTGATCTTGAAAAAAATATCTCATTCTCAGACAGCCTCCAAGCTCAAATATCAACCCGTTCTTTCAGTTCTTTCCCGCACTTAAAAAATGGTAGTTTTTTGGGGGAGATCTTAACCGGAACTCCGCTCTTTGGGTTTCTTCCAACATAACCCCTGTAATTCTTTACAAAAATGCTGCATAAACCACGCATTTCGATTCGATCACCCCTGACCAAGGCGTCGGACATAGCATCAAAAAAAATGTCGATGACAGCCTCGGCCTTAGCCTTGCTAATACCAACTTCTTCTTGCAATGTACGTACTAGACCTGACTTATTCATGATGCCTCCATTGGCGATGTTTTGACTTTATCCTTTAAATAATATTATTGATACATAATAACACTCTGAAAAGTC
>JAUVJO010000330.1 GCA_030592345.1 Deltaproteobacteria bacterium | reverse complement strand
TCGCTGGCCCTGAACATCAATAGCTGCGTTGCTCAGGCTTGCAATAGCCTGCTATTCCGCGCCTTCGCGCCTTGCTCTTGATGCTCATTGCTCACCGGAAAAAACGCAATTTGCAACCTTCCGAGGTATAGTCTGAGCTTTTGTTGCCGGAATCCCGGAGAGATGTCCGAGCTGGTAGAAGGAGCACGACTGGAAATCGTGTGTACTGCCAAAAGCGGTATCGAGGGTTCGAATCCCTCTCTCTCCGCCAAAAAACTTTACCGTCACCCGGCAAACGACTAAAACCGAAAGTGAGCGGTTCAAAGTTCAAAGGTTATAGTCTACTGATATCCTTAACTTTATTCATGGCGCTTGCGGCATGATTCAGATTAGCCTCTTTCACCCATTGGGTGAAACATAACATTTGCTCCTGTCAACACTTTTTCCTTTTGCTGATCCCGCTTTGCAGCGGGATTAGGGTGTTTCAACCCGGAACCTTGAACGCTGAACCGCTCAACCCAGGTAAAACTATGTCCTATCTAGTACTGGCACGAAAATATCGGCCACAGACCTTTGAAGATCTCATCGGCCAGGGTAACGTTACACAGACGCTCACAAACGCTATCCGGGCAGACAGAGTGGCCCACGCGCTTTTGTTTGCCGGCCCCAGGGGCATTGGCAAGACCTCTGTGGCAAGAATCATGGCCAAGGCCATGAACTGCGAGAATGGACCTACTCCTACCCCTTGTAATACCTGCAAATCTTGCAAGGAAATCACCGAAGGCATCGCCCTTGACGTGTTTGAAATCGATGGTGCATCCAATCGAGGGATTAATGAAATCCGTGAGCTTCGGGAAAATATCAAATTCATGCCCAGCCATAGTCGGTTCAAGATCTACATCATTGACGAAGTACACATGCTCACGACCGAGGCATTTAACGCCCTTCTAAAGACCCTGGAAGAGCCACCCCCCCATGTCCTTTTTTTCTTTGCCACCACGGAAGCACATAAGATACCCATCACGATACTCTCCAGATGCCAGAGGCACAACTTCAAGCGTATCGGCCTTGAAGAAATCAAAATATCTTTAGAACGTATCTGTGAAGGGGCCTCCTTCAATATTAGCGATGAAAGCCTTCGCCTTATAGCCGGGGAGGCTGGCGGAAGTATGCGTGATGCCCTTAGTCTCCTTGATCAGGTCATGGCGTATTCGGAAGGTGAGGTGAGCGAGGCCGACGTTTTAGATAGCCTGGGCGCTATTGATCGAAAGGTCATATTTGATCTCGCCTCCGCCCTGCTCGCTGGCGACGTGTCAGAAGCCCTTAATCTGCTTGACGAGATTCACAATTATGGCCACGACCTGAAGCGGCTGCACATGCAAATGCTGCAACACTTCAGACATCTTGTCGTCGTCAAAATGGGCCAATCTGCCATTTCTCTGGTCGGTGCCCCTGCACACGAAATAGCGCTTATGGAACAACAAGTGGAAGACATCACTTTGGAATCGATCAATCAGATCTTTTCCCTGTTGTTTCAAGGAGAGGCTGGCATCAGATTTTCTGCCCAACCAAAACTCGCACTTGAGGCACTTGTTATCAAACTTGGCCAATTCAAGCAGCTTGTATCCTTTGATCAGATCATTAACAAGCTCGACGATGTCGCCAAACGGCTCGAAAGAAGCAATGGCCTGCCTCCCCCAAAAGAGGTTTTTGAAAACCCAAAGCAAGAGGCTCTAAGCGTCTCAGAAAAAAAAGAGCCTCCATATGTATCGCCGAGACCTTCTGAAAACCTTGCTCAAACCTGGCAACAACTCCTCTCGGTCTTTAATGAACGCTGCCAGTCTCTTATGCCCAGTCTGGAAAAAGCAATGTTGACCAAGGTCGATGAAAACCTTTTGGAAATCACTGTGCACGGCAACTCTTTTTTTGCAGCTCGACTTCGGGACGAAAAGAGCATGGACGCTATACGGAAGATTAGCAGCCAGTTCTTTGGTCGGAAAATGAACATCAAGATTGAGCAAGTACAAGGTGCAACTTTCCAGGAAAACCAGCTCAAGGAAAACGACAGAACAAGCCGTTTGAGGAAGGAGGCTTTGAGTCATCCCATCGTAACAGAGGCGCTTGAAGTCTTCCAGGGAAAGGTTGTAGACGTAAAAATTTTGTAACATGGATTCCAGGTAGTATTGATCAGATAAGATCTCATTTGATTCCCACCTGACAGACTCCATAGTTCTCATGGTTTCTCAGGCGGGTGTCACCTTTGGAGGTGAACAATGGCAAAAGGTATGGGTAACATGTTAAAACAAGCACAACAACTCCAGTCCAAAATCTTTAAGCTCCAGGAAGAGATGGCTGACAAAACAGTAGAGACGACAGTGGGTGGCGGCATGGTAACAGCCGTTGCCAATGGCAAACAAGAGCTGGCATCCGTGAAAATCGACCCAGAGGTTGTGGATCCCGATGATGTGCAGATGCTTGAAGATCTGATCGTAGCCGCAGTCAATGACGTCTTGGCCAAGGCCAAAGATATGGTATCTCAGGAGATGTCGAAGTTGGCTGGCGGGTTTAACCTTCCCCCGGGTCTTCTGTAAGGAAGCGGTGGCAGCAATGCAGTACTATCCGCCATCGCTGGTCCGACTAATCAAAGGCCTGGCAAAACTTCCCGGCATTGGCGAGAAAACCGCAACCCGTCTCGCTCTTCATATTCTGCGGTCATCCCATGAGGACGCCAAAAGACTATCGGAGAGTATTCTGGAAGTTAAGGGCAAGGTGAGGTTTTGCTCAAAGTGCTTTGGCCTTGCCGACACCGACCCGTGCAGGCTGTGTGTAAATCCGAATCGAGACACTACGATTATCTGTGTCATTGAACAGCCAAGCGATTTGGTAGCCCTTGAAAAGTCAGGGGCTTTTAAAGGGCTCTACCACGTGCTCCATGGGGCACTGTCTCCCATGAACGGCATCGGACCGAATGACCTTAAGATCAAGGAACTCATGGCACGGGTATCAAATGGCAAGATAGAAGAACTGGTCATTGCTACGAACACAAACGTTGAAGGAGAAGCCACAGCGTCATACTTGGCTCAAATCCTTAAGGCACATCCTGTGCGCGTGACACGAATAGCCTCGGGGGTCCCCATGGGCAGCGATTTGAAATATCTCGACGAGGTTACCATAAACCGGGCCATGGAAAGGAGGCAGGATCTGTAGATTGGCTAGGCATTCCGACTTCTTTCAATGTGAAAAGTGTGGCGAGTGTTGCAAAGGATACGGGGGTACGTTTTTAAGTGAGCGAGAAATCAAGCGTATCTCCCGTTATCTGAACATCGACTCAGCGTCCTTTCTAAGGGATTATTGCCAGTGGTCCGGCACACAGCCCCTGATCAAGTCCTCGGACTCTGGCTACTGTGTCTTTTGGGATGAAGTCTGCACCATACACCAAGTCAAGCCTCGTATGTGTAAGATCTGGCCCTTTATTGATAGCCTCCTGATAGATCCTACAAACTGGGATATTATATGCTCCATGTGTCCGGGCGCTCGCACCAATGTCAATTCAAAAGATCTCGCCGAGTGTGTTAGACAAGTGCTGGCTGAATACGAAAGGCAATGGGAAAGCTGAAAGATCAAGGGCAAAGTTCAAGGCTTAAAGTTGCGCAGAAAACCGCCTTGATGAATTATTGATCAACGAAATTCCTGACGGTCGTTTTTTTCCTTTCAACTTTCAGCTTTGAGCTTTCAACTTTTTCAAATGTCTTTAAAGGGGGTATCCACTTCGCTCTAGTTCGGCGCTGCTATTTCGTTGAAAATATAGGCTTTTTGTGTTTTCGGCCGCTTACCAAAAACTCGGAAAAAGCTTCATTAATTCAGCATGTTATGACAAGT
>JAUVJO010000398.1 GCA_030592345.1 Deltaproteobacteria bacterium | reverse complement strand
GAATTGGAGAGATCGTTATAGACTCCAGGTGTCGCACCGGTATTGCCGGCGTTTTTGCTTGTGGGGATGTAACCGATGTTCCATTCAAACAGGTCATTGTAGCAGCAGGAGAAGGGGCCAAGGCAGCGCTTTCGGCTTACGATTACATCATAAATCAGAGATAGGGAGAAGAAATGAAACCAATAAAAATCGCAAAAGACATCTACTGGTTAGGCGTTATTGACTGGAATATCCGGGACATGCATGGTTATTCCACGCCCTATGGAACGACATACAATGCCTTTTTGATCGTGGACGAAAAGATTGCCCTGATTGATGCTGTGAAAAAAGAGTTTGCCGACGAATTGATCGATGGCATCAGTCAAATTGTCGAGCCAAAAAAGATCGACTATGTCATCAGCAATCACACGGAAATGGACCATTCAGGGGGGCTGCCAAGGGTGATGCACAAAATCGGGGAGGATAAACCGCTGTATTGCTCAAAGATGGGGCATAAAAACCTTGGCCGGCATTTTCCCCAGAAATGGAATTACCAGCCTGTGGAAAATGGAGGAGAACTGAGCCTGGGCAAAAGAACCCTTTCTTTTATGGAAACCAGGATGCTTCACTGGCCGGACAGCATGTTTACTTATGTGAAGGAAGAGAAGATTCTTTTTTCCAGCGATGCCTTTGGACAGCACTACGCAGGGCTTGAAAGGTTTGACGACCAGGTTGGTGATGCCATCATGCCCCACGCCGAAAAATACTTCGCCAACATCTTGCTTCTTTATTCTCCATTGATACTCAAATTGGTGGGCAAGGTCAAGGAGATGGGATTGGCTCTTGATATGATCTGTCCTGACCACGGTATCATTTGGCGGCAAAACCCTTCAAGGATTATTAATGCCTACGTGGAATGGAGCACACAGACACCCAAAAGAAAGGCCGTAGTCGTTTATGACACCATGTGGCACAGCACTCAAACCATGGCAGAAGCGATTGTAGATGCCCTGGGACAGGAAGGTGTGGATGTAAGACCCATGCACTTAAGACACTGTGACCGGAGCGATATTATGACCGAAGTCCTTGATGCCGGGGCAGTCATCGTAGGCTCTCCGACGTTGAACAACGGACTCTTTCCCACGGTAAGCGATTTTCTAACGTACATGAAGGGGCTCAAGCCCAAGAACAAGATCGGTGCTGCCTTTGGGTCTTATGGTTGGAGCGGCGAGGCGGTTAACTTGATCAACAAGGAACTCGAGGCGATAAAGTTTCAACTGATCGATCCTGGTGTGAAGGTACAGTATGTGCCGGATGGTCAGGGCATTGACGCGTGCTATCAACTTGGCAGGAAGATAGCAGAGGAACTGCCGTGAATCGTGAATCTGTTGACGATTAACGAACAACAATTCGCGAAGAATAATTCCGGAATAACGATTTCCGAATAACGAATAACCAACATGAAGATTCCAGTGATTGACCTGGGCGAACGTGTTGATTGCAGGGCATGTCTGGACCTGTGCCTCCCCGTTTTAAGACGAAATGATATAGGATACATTGAGGTGGTTGAACTTTCCGGGTACCTGAAAGAGGAGATAGAGGAGATCATGAAGAATTGCCTGGGTGGCTGTGTGACCTGGGAAGAGGCTTAAGAAGGGAGGTGCAGTATGAAAAAAGTAGCTCTGTTTGCCTTTAACGGCGATCTCATGTGCTTTGTCCACGTGCTGCTGAATGCCCTCGACATGAGTGAAAGGGAATATGAAGTAAAAATCGTCATTGAGGGTGCAGCCACCAAGCTGGTTCCCGAACTGGCCAAGGAGAATAATCCTATGCATCAGCTCTATAAAAAGGCGAAGGGTCTCGACCTGATTGATGGTGCCTGCAAGGCCTGCTCCAACAAAACGGGTGTGTTGGAAGGAGTCAAGGCCGAAGGCTTGAGACTTCTGGACGAAATGGGCGGCCACCCTAGCATTGCCCGGTATCGAGAAGAAGGCTTTGAGGTTATTACTTTCTGAACTGTTACGAGTTGGACATTACTAGTCAAGCGACAAAACTATACTTATGGATAGGCTGAGACTCAGGCTACGGGTTTTTATTCTGCTGTTGTTTACTATCATTATTGTCGGCACCTTCGGCTTCATGTTCGTTGAAGGCTTGCCAGCAACAGACGCCTTTTATTTTAGCATTGTCACCATCACCACGGTCGGATACGGTGACATCCATCCGGCCACCAAGCTTGGTAAAATTATGGCCGTTGTTTTAATCATTACCGGTGTAGGTATCTTCCTGGGGGTAGTAGCCAATGCTACAGAGATATTGCTCAATAAGAGGGAGAAAAAGATCAGAGAGCAAAAACTGAACATGGTGATCGGCATGTTTTTCAGTGAATTGGGCACCAGAATCTTGTCTCATTTTACGGGATACGACCCCCAATTGGATGTCATTAGAAAAAACCTTGTTGTCAAAAGTGATTGGTCTGATAAAGATTTTCTTGATATAAAAACCCTTCTTGACAAATACCACTATAAGGTTGATCCGCAAAAGCTCAGACTGCAAGACTTGAAAAGTCTGCTCGAGGGAAATGGTTACTTCCTACTCACCTTGTGGGAAAATCCCAATTTGCTTGAGTACGAAGCCTTTTCCGAAACTCTTAGGGCGATTCTTCATCTGAAGGAAGAACTCCTCAGCAGAGAGCAACTCACTGGTTTGCCTGATACTGACATGGCCCATATTGCAGGTGACATAAACAGGGCTTACGCCTTAATAGCCCGTCAGTG
>JAUVJO010000407.1 GCA_030592345.1 Deltaproteobacteria bacterium | reverse complement strand
GGCAACCGGCCGATAGACAAGAAAGCCGCTATTTTTGTGTTAAGGGGTATTGTAGAAATCAGGGAGGGGTTTAGGGGCAAGGGGAAGAGGGAAAAGGGTCAAGGGGCAAAAGGCGAGAGGCAAAAGTTCAGGAGTACTCCTGGTTCAATTCCCCAATTTGGTGTCTTTGACCTTGAGACCCAGCTTTCCGCCCAGGAGGTCGGAGGATGGCACAGGGCGGATATGATGAGGGTGAGCTGTGCTGTTCTTTTTGACTCCGAGAGTGACACCTTTCTGGAGTTCCAAGAGCCTGATATCCCCGAGTTGATTGAGCGCTTATCTGAATTGCCTCTGATTATAGGCTTCAATCTGAAACGTTTTGATTACAAGGTGCTCTCTGCTTACAGCGATCTGGATTTCTGGGGCCTCCCAACCCTGGACATTCTGGAAGATGTTTACACAAGGCTTGGCTACAGGCTTTCCCTGGATCACCTGGCAAGCGTAACTCTCGGCACACAGAAAACCGCCGATGGTATGCAGGCCCTTAGGTGGTGGAAGCAGGGAAAAATTAAGGAAATCCTCGAATATTGCAATAAGGACGTGGCCATTACCAGGGATTTATTCCTTTATGGATACAAAAAAGGCTATCTGCTTTTTAGGAACAAAGCTGGAAAGGTAGTACGCATTCCAGTGGACTGGGGGCATAATTTTCTGATCCGCTGAGTTGACAGGAGCGTAACCGTTTAAACTTCCAATTCCGCAAACAACTTTTGCAACAATGTGTCAACGCACAACTCTTTGGCCCACTTCAACAAATAGGTACGATCAAGAGTCTCACCCTGAACTTTGGCTACGTTAAGCGCATCATTGAACTGCCTCTCCGATTGCCCTATTTTTGACCATTCCAGCTTGGCAAGAATGGTATCTTCCGCAGTTGTAAACCAGCGAACTCGACCCAGAAACTCAACGTGCTGACGCCTCAGAAATTCTTCCTTGCTGAAGTCACGTGTCTTTCGCAAGATAAGGTCGACCTTAAACCCTGTGTGCAGATGAATGATGTTAAACATTCGATTGCCGGCAAATGCATCCTTTGCGGCCTCGGCGTCAGCATAGAAGTCGTCGCCAAGTCGACCAATGAACCGGAGCAAGGCACGAAGATCTGCTTCAATAATAACGTCGGCATCCCCGGTCACACGGGGTACGCCGTGCACGTTGCTGGCAAATGATCCTGAAATCATATAGGATATTCCGCATTCTTCAAAGTAATTGAGTACAATCTGCAAGGCCTCTTCGGGAATCATGTCAAAATGTCCTTTGCTTCAGGATAAGCAGACAGAAACACGTCCTCTCCCAACATGAGCCTTATAGCTGCAAGCCTGATCTGATTTTTGCCATAGTCCGGATGTCGTATGTACACACCTTGCTCCAGAAGCTTTCTGGAAGTCTGGGCAAGATCTATGGCTGCCTGTAACCGCATTTCAGGCTTCATCCGTCTGAAGATCTCTATGTGAATTTCTTCTGCACGCGATGTAGTATCCAGTGACCTCATAATATACCATAGAGACAGTTTCAAAACGTCCCATTTTGCCTGATCTTGTGCATCAGGCTCAAATCAGATTCTTCTAAGGATTGCGCAATAACTGATTATACTGCAAAAATCGTGAAACATGATTTCGCTCAAAAAGTCCGAGATGCAAGGCGCAAAATTTTCCAGGAATGAGACGTACTTATTGTACGTCGCAGTGACTGAAAAATTGAAGCAACGCCGCAGATTGGGTTTTTTCAGTGGAATCATAACTAATATGGAATGATCTTTCTGGTCAAGGACAAATAATAAGTTTTTTATGATCTATGCAGCGAGCGCAAGTTCTTTTGTTGTTGTTAACCTATGGTCAATAAGCTTCGGTAACTATAATTAATTAAATGCCAAACAAAAAATCTAAAATCGGTATGCGGTTGTGAAAGAAAAGAGTTGTCACGAAAGCACGAAAGGAATAGGACATGTGGCAGTGGGGCCGAGAGAATTATAATAAATTACTGGTTTTCAGTCTTAAGCTCTTCCAAAAGCTCCTCGCCGCCTCCAAAACTGTGCTCCGGCCCGGGGAATGCTCCGTTTGTTACTTCATCAATGAAGTCGTCTAAGGCTTCCTTAATTTTCGGGGCGAGATTTGCATAGCGCTTTACAAAGCTCGGTGTAAATTTTTCAAAAAGCCCGAGCAGGTCGTTAGTTACTAGGACCTGGCCATCGCAGTGTGGGCCTGCTCCGATACCTATGGTAGGGATGGGGACTATCCCGGTAATTATTTTTGCAAGAGCAGACGGAATGCACTCCAAGACAAGTGAAAAGGCCCCTGCATCAGCCACTGCCCTGGCATCTTCAAGTAGCTTTCTTGCCGATTCCAGGTCTCTGCCCTGTACTTTGTATCCACCAAGCGCTATTGCTGTTGGGGGAGTGAGGCCTATATGGCCCATGACAGAAATGCCCGCCTTGACCCTTCTCTCAATGGTAGAGGCCATGTAAGAGCCGCCTTCCAGCTTGACGCCGTGGCATCCGGCTTTCTTAAGAAACATGCCTGCGTTTCTCACCGCCTCATTTTTGGAAACCTGGTATGACAGGTAAGGCATGTCTCCAATCAGCAGTGCTCTATTAACT
>JAUVJO010000348.1 GCA_030592345.1 Deltaproteobacteria bacterium | reverse complement strand
GTGGTGTTTTATGTACACCACGCAGAGGACTTTCAGCGGAATCAGTTATATAACGAACTGCTTCGAGGAGATACCAAGTACTATGCGATCCTCGTCATAGATGAATGTATAGAAAAAGACCGCGCATCAATATGGAATGCACTCAAGGGAAAGAAGAACATACGATTAGTGACGATCGATCATGGTCCTGAACTAAGCAGAGATTCTGGAATGCTCGTTATCGAATGCCCGGCATTGCCAGAAGAACAAATAAAGGAAATCATTACTTCCTATCTAACAAAGCAAATGGATGTTTCGCATTGGGCTCAGTGGTGTGACGGCTCACCTAGGGTTGCCCATGCTGTTGGTGAAAATCTGCAGAATAATCCTGATGACCTTCTGAAACCACCCGCCACAGTACCAATGTGGGAACGGTTTGTAGCAGGTTATGAAAAATTAGACAGTAAGAATGCACAGGATTCACTTATTGTCCTCCGTCACATATCGCTTTTTACACGATTCGGATTTGAAGATCCAGTCTCTGGAGAAGCCCAGTTCGGAAATTGTCAATGGGTGTGAGACACTTCCAACAATAATTTAAACTACCGAACGCTCAGTTCTCTCCGGCATCGGTTTATTGATCCAGACAGCCGTGGGTGGTGTTTTTGGTTGTGGCACTCTTCCCTTGAACCGTTCCGGATGTTGTATATAGGCCGTCTGTAAGACCGCCTGACGTTCTTTTATAATCTGCTCTGCTCGTCCGTAATGCACATCTTCCGGCGTCAGATACCCGAGCCCCGAGTGATAGTGCTCTGTATTGTACCAAGAGAAGAAAGGCAGGCAGAATGACCGGGCATCCTCGATAGAACCGAACCGCTCCGGGAACTCTGGCTGGTATTTCATCGTCTTGAACTGGGATTCCGAATAGGGGTTGTCATTGCTCACATAGGGGCGGGAATGACTCTTTGTCACCCCCAGATCGGCCAGCAAAAGGGCAACGGCCTTCGAGGTCATGCTGGAGCCCCGATCGGCATGTATCGTCAGTTGCTCCTCTTCAATCGACTGCTTTTCACAGGTTTCTTCTATCAGTTTCTTTGCCAGTGACGCCAGTTCCCGGTAGGCGATCATCCATCCCACCACATAGCGGCTGAAGATGTCCAGGATGACGTAGAGGTAGAAGTAGGTCCACTTCACCGGTCCCTTGAGTTTCGTTATATCCCAAGACCATACCTCGTTGGGCCTCTCTGCCAGGAGCTCCGGCTTTACATACTGGGGACGCCGCAGTTGATTCCTCCGCTCTTTCACTTCCTGATGCCGCTCCAGAATGCGATACATGGTCCTTACGGAGCAGAGATAAGACCCTTCATCTAAAAGGGCCGCATAGACCTGCGGGGGCGCAAGATCGACAAACCGATCGTCATGAAGGGTATCAAGAACGGTTTGCTCTTCTGCCGTGGACAGGGCAAGCGGTGGTGAAACGCACCGTTTGGTACGCATCCTGAAGATCCTTCGCCGTTTCCACCGGTAAAACGCAGACCGCGGAATGGCCAGCGCCGTACAGGCCCGCAGGACATTCACCTTCGCTGCCAAAGATGCACACACCGTCATGGTTTCTTCCCTTCCGGGAGATCGTCCGGCATCTGCAGGATCTCGGCAATTTTTTTTTGAGCCTCGATAATCGTTTCAGCCTGCTTCAGCCTGTGCCACAATATCTGGTTTTCTTTCTCCAGCGCGGCAATCCGCTGCAGCGAGGGATCGTTCTTGTACTTCTTTGGCCCCCGTTTCTTCGGCGAGAGAGCATCCAACGTCCCCCGGTCCCTCTGATGCTGCCAGGTGATCAGATTCGAGGAGTAAAGCCCCTCGCGGCGCAGCAGTGCTCCGATTGCTCCTCTGGCCATACATGATTCCGCCTCCTTGAGAATACGCAGCTTGTATTCCGCCGTGTATTTCCGGCGAACCGGCTTCGCCGATACTTCAGGATCGGGAACAGACCCGCTCAGGCGGTTCTTCAGGCTCTCTTCGATGAAGGAAATTCCAGTCGCCCTACGGGCTCCTTCCATTTCCTTCATCGTGCTGTTATTCATCGCTGTGTGCTCTGTCATATATCTTTATCCTTTCCCACCCCCTTATATACTCTAAATTACGGGTTGGGAAGTGTCTCACTTACATTGGCACAGAGGGGTTCATCTGTAAACTTGTCCGTGATGTAGAACCGCCGATAACCTGGCCGCGTTTTCAGGAACTCGTTGAGCGTCTCCGTAAGCGAAGGATTCTCCAAGGTCGGCAAACTCTCTTCATTGTTCCTAAGGCGCTTCACATCTATTTGTGGATAAATTATTGGAATAATTATGGACGAGGGTTTGACTTTCAGGACTTTTTTGAAAGAGTGCCTTCACAAGTCAGGCACTGGTTCCTGCAACTTTTCATCTATGCACATGCAAGCCCCGTTGCTATGAACATAGTTAAGAATGTACTTTCGCCAAGCGGCCCATTTGCACAACAAGAATTCCTCGTTTCAGAAGCGGGAACGAGATTTTTGGGTTACCTTGCAGAAGCTGACTCTGCCGGGACTTTAAACGTTCTCGAACGCACATTTGGCACTTGGTCTCAAGAAGAATTAAGACAATGGGACACAGGGAGGCAAAACATTGTCTGGGCATTAGAGAAGATAGCGGTTTGGCGAGAGCATTTCCTCCGCGCAGCCAAGCTCTTAGTCAGGCTTGCTCTCGCTGAGAACGCAAGTAATTCTAATAATTCAACCGGGGTAGTGCTTGATCTTTTCAAGGTTGGTAACGGCTGGGCAGCAACTCAGGCTTCACCTGAAGACCGCTTTTCAATTATCCAAGACTTGCTTGAGAGCAATGACTGGGCAAGTAAGGATATGGGACTTAAGTTGTGCAAGAGCTGGCTTGATACTCATGGTGGTATTCGAATGATTGGTGCGGAGTACCAAGGGCTCCGGCCCGAAATAGAGTTTTGGAAACCGAAAACATGGGGTGAGGTTTTTGACGCTTGGCGTCTTGTTTGGAGACATCTTTATTCCACATCACGCACTTGGGAATCTAAAGAGCGCCGGGATGCAAATAGTACTCTGATTGAAGCTGGATTTGGACTCATTTATCAACATAACGTTTCAGATGAAGTAATGGATACATTATTTGAGTTATCTAATGATCTTGCAACAGATATGCGGTTTCTCACCCACGCAATAATCAGTAAACTCAAGTTTTTGACAGAAAATACGCCGAAAGGAATGGCCAGCAGGCTAAGGAAACTAGATAAAAAGATTACAGGCAGTTCTTTCTTGGAGCGCTTTAATCGATATGTCCTAAATACGTCGTGGGATGAAGACTATTGCTACAAGGGTGAGAACATTATAGAATCTAATGTGCCTTCAAAAAGAGTCAGAGAACTTGCTTCAGAAGTAGCTACAGGTACGTCTCTATTATTAAGATATTTTCCTCAGTTTGTTGCTTCGGACGGGCACCGTCTTTATGAGTTCGGACAGAGGCTATCTGAAATGTGCCACTCGCAAGAGATAATCGATGCCGTAATCTCCACACAACTATCCTCATTACCGTCGAAGCAGACTCAATTTATCGGTGGATTTTTTTTCGGACTTAAGAAATCTTTGCCAAAAATTTGGGAAGGCAAAATAAAACACCTACTTGATGACAACCGAAGCAGAGATATCGGGGTTGAAATAATTTTAAG
>JAUVJO010000149.1 GCA_030592345.1 Deltaproteobacteria bacterium | reverse complement strand
CAGAGGGAGGAGGCTGTATTGTAATACGCCGACGACCGATAACGCTGTGAAATTTAATATGTGAAAGTCTATAGAGGGAGGAAGGCGTACTCGTCGTACGTTGACGACCGATAACGCATCCAAAATCATTATCTTAAAGCCTATAGGACAGGTTGGACGCTCATGAAGAGAATAGGTGTTGTCGTAAAGGATCAGAAAGAAGCCATTGAGAAAGCGGAAGAGCTGGAAACCTGGCTGACAGCGAAAGGCTTTGAGGTCCTAATTCGACAGAATATTCCAGCACCAATTACCTCACACCATTGTCTGGTAGATAATATTGCCAAGGCTCCTGGAGATCTTTCTTTCATTGTTATCTTAGGCGGTGATGGGACTTTCCTTAGTGCTGTCCGATGGGTTCAGGATACTGGAATCCCGGTTTTGGGGGTGAACCTTGGGGCCTTCGGATTCCTGACAGAGACCCCGGTGGAACAGCTTTTTCCTGTCATGGAAGGGGTCATCAAGGATGACTTTACGACTGAAGAAAGGATTTTGCTGACGGCCAGGGTGATGCGGGATGGTGAGCAAGTCGCTTGTCAAACCGTCCTTAACGATGTGGTTGTCAATAAGGAGGCCCTTGCACGGATTGCCCATATTCATACTTATATTGATGATGATTATCTGACGACCTACCAGGCGGACGGCCTCATTGTGGCCACCCCCACAGGCTCCACAGCCTATTCGCTATCAGCAGGCGGCCCGATCATCCACCCTGCCTTAAAAAACATCGTTCTCTCGCCCATTTGTCCCTTTACCCTGATCAATCGTCCCCTGATCGTCCCGGGCACTGTTGTCATCAAGATCAAGATAGAGGAGAGGGACTCGAACACCTTTCTGACCTTTGACGGCCAGGTAGGTCTCCATGTAACCCATAAGGATTCCATCATTATTCAGAAAGCTCCCCACACGATTCACATGATCAGAACCCTGGGCAAAAGCTACTATGACGTGCTCAAAGCGAAATTGAAGTGGAGCGGGCGTTTAGGGGCCGTCTGTGTGCCCACGGACGTCTAGCAGGCTGTCCGAGAATGGCTATTTTTCCCAAATTCTGCGTCAAGCTCATCCCGCCTTAGCGGGACTCGAAATACTTCATGTATTCCTGTGGTTATAATTTGAGCCTTCCTTGATCTTGAAAAAAATATCTCATTCTCGGACAGCCCCCTATAGACTTTCACATATTAAATTTCACAAGGCCAGAGGGAGGAGGCTGTATTGTATAATACGCCGACGACCGATAACGCTGTGAAATTTAATATGTGAAAGTCTATATTCCGCGCCTTCGCGCCTTGCTCTTGATGCTCATGACTCACCGAGAAAAGCGCAATTTGTGACCTTCCGAGGTATATCTCCGGTGGCCATGACTGTGGTGGTTGTTATTTGTTTGACATCGTCGTATTTTCAGGCAGTAATGGAGATGTCGCGCATAGATCCTGGACAAACTGGACGTAAAACCTTCCAATGGATAAACAGCATGCATCTTGGCCATGATTTCCATGGACAAGACACCTGATCACGAATGCAATGAACGCAATGCCTGTAAGACTCTGAAAAGACTACAATGGAGCCCAAAACGATCGAAATAAGAACATTGCTCCTATCCCTTGCTGGTTTGCTCATCGCCGAAGTTGCCGCCAGGGTTGTCATCTCGGAACTCGCATGTCCACCCCTGCCAATTCTGGGTGCAGCCCGCGTGGTCGAGATACTGCTTCTACTTCTTATTGTCTCGATATGGGGCAAAGGGATGTCATCCATAGGGCTGACCGGAGACCAGTTCGTCGCCGGATTGCGGAAGGGTTTGACCTGGTCGGCTGTTTTTGGGTTATGCGCTCTTTTGGGTTTTGCCGTCCTTTATGCAGCTCATATTAACCCACTCGGGTTGCTCAAAACTCATCTCCCCCCGAGCGCCCTAGGTGTGATTCTGTTTTTCTTGGTAGGCAGCCTGGTGGCGCCCATTGCAGAAGAAATCTTTTTTCGAGGCATTCTCTATGGTTTCCTGAGACGGTGGGGGGTGCTTACAGCCGTGGTTGGGAGCACCGCTGTCTTTGTCCTGGCCCATGCCATCACTGCTGTGATCCCCGTGACTCAGATTGTGGGAGGGGTCGTTTTTGCCGTTGCCTTCGAGGTGACAGGAAACTTGATAGTCCCCATTACGATCCATGTCCTGGGCAACACGGTCCTTTTTGCCCTTTCATTGGTGTCATAGGGGTGGTGAAGATATGGATTAGTTTTTCAGATAAATAATTTCAAAAAATAAATCCGTACTTTTCTCAAGGCGTATGCCGCAAACAAATCCGAAGTTCAAATGTCTGAATGTTCAAAACTCTATTTACGCTGTATGCCATTATTGAGCCTTTCGTGTTTCGGATTTCGAACTTTCCCTATTGTTTCTGTGGAACTTAATTTCTGAAAATCTATAGCAGGTCATTTTCCAGTCTATTGCAGGCCAGAATGAATAGATTCCCCTACACAGCCAAAGCTATCCTCCTGGGATTGACAACAACTCAGATTCTCGCTACCTTGCAGGTGTATCTATCCAATACAGCCCTTTACCGGACCATTACCACCATCGCAGAGGCTGGTTATCTCGTCGTCCCCAACCAACGGGTCGCACACAGTCTCCTAGAATTCGGACCCGCCTTTTTCGGGGGGTGCTTCTTCACGTTGAGCCTTGGTGCAGGCATGTCTATCTTTTCTGTTGCCTGCGCCTGGATTTGGGATCGCATCTTGGGGAGAAACAAGGCAGTTCTGGCGCCGATTTTACTCTTGTGGCTGGCTACTGTTGTGGCAGTTAACACCAAGGGCTTTTGCCCGGTAGTAACCGCCTGTTTCCTGGTCGTCCCTTTCGTGGTCTTTGTGTCCACTTTGAAGGGGATGCCCAAACAACACGACAAAAGGGCATGGTTAAACGGGCTTGTACCCGTCCTTCCTATTGCCATGCTGACAGTCATATGGTGGACAGCCTGTGCTGGTCCCTTCCTGTTCGTCGATATTCGAGACTACCTGCTGTTATCCAACCCGATCGGGAAAGGGGTGGATGATTTTTACTACCGCTACACGCTTAACCCCGCAGAGGTCTTCAAGCCCTTGGAGCAGAAAACTATTAAGAGCTGCTGCCTCGCGTCGATCGAGGACAAAACCGTTGTCAGACGCATGGAAACTGTGTTGATCAATTACGACTACCTGCCCGTGGCAGCAAATGGGCCGGTTGATCTGGAGATCATAGGGTCCGGCAATAAGCTGATCTTAAAGCATCAGGGTAAAATGGTTCTTGAGACCACACTCAAGGAGTTCTTCTCCCGGCCGAAAAAGGTGCTGGGGCGTTTTTCTATGGAAATTGACAAACACGCCCTTTTTCGTGCGATCACTATCCTCTGCCTTGTCGTTGGGTTTCCTGTCACCCTGTACGTATTTATCTTTGCCCTCCTCAGTTTTGTGTCAGGGTTTTTTGTTAGCCCAACACGCTCCTCCGTGATTGCCGCCGGCCTCTGCTTTTTAATCGGATTAGCCCTGTTGGCTCCTTTTCGTATTGGAGATTCCAAGACGGTCAACGCCATGAGTTTATCTGAAGCCATGGACTCAGAATCCTGGCAACAAAGGGTCGCAGCCCTGAGGAGCGTGGTAAGCAAAAAGCTTGAGATCAATGACTTTCCGGTCTATCGCAAGATGCTGGCGAGTCCTTACATACCGGAACGCTACTGGTTGGCAAAGGCATTGGGAGTGAGTCGAAATCCTGAGACATATCAGGACCTGCTGGCTCTTCTGGATGACCCCCATCCTAACGTCGTTTCAATGACACTTTGCGCCCTGGGTCAAAGAGGAGGTCGGCAGGCTATCAAAGAGATTCAAAAAATAATTGAGACATCCGATCACTGGTACAATCAATGGTATGCTTACAAGGCCCTAAGGGCTCTTGGATGGAAACAAAAAAACAGAGACAATGGAACAAACTTACTGTTTCCCCTTAAAAAGTGATTTTATATACCAGGGCCAACTCCAGACCTTCGTCTGCGCGCCCTGCTGAAGCCTCCAGGATTGAATGCTCTTTTAGATATTTCAAAAAATCTCGCTTTTGTTTTCTGTTGTATTTGTGGGCACTGCTCACGGCGCTATAGATATTTCCGGAATAAAGCCCGATCTCAAAAAAGGTGATGAGGCCGCCAATGCCTTCATTGTCATGATCAAATGCCTCGCAGGCCGCATAGATCATGGCGCCATTTAGCAAGAAGGCTATCAAGGCATCTCGATATCTCTTGCAATAGAGGTGGCCAGCGCCTGGAATGACGGCAAGCAAGCCTGCAGTGGTTGGGTTTTTCTCTTTTACAGAGCTTTTTTTGCTCATAGCTTCCGAAAGCTGTTTTAACCGGAACATGTCCCTGTTTCCAGGAGCAATTTTGTCAAAAGAATCCCTGGCCTTTTCCCATTCGTCCATCTCAAGATAGATCCATCCCTGCCTGTAGAGGGCATCATCCTTCACACCATGATCCCGGGCAGTCTTAAGTAAGGTATCCAACGTGATAAGAGCTCTGCTGAAATCTTTCTGCTTGACGTAGCACTCGCTGATCTTGAGATATGACTTCATGGAAAGCTCTGTGTCATGATATTTTCCGATCAGGCTGCGAAAGGCCTGGATAGCGGGTTTGAACCGCTCACCATTAAGAAACGACAACGCTGTCGTGTACGTAGCCAGTTCCACCCGGTCGTCTTGAGGGAAGAAGTAAATGAAGCGTTCGTATTCACTGATCGCCCTGTAATACTCGCCTTTGGTAAAATAGTTCTCAGCAAAGCGGAATTGCTGATCGGCACTTATAACGATCGTTGTCTGGCCCAACACAACCCTGGGGCTGAGTGAAGCCAAAACTAGCGCCATGACTAAGAGAGATCTTTTCAATTGCTCCTTACTTTCTGCCATATAGGCTTTAAGATAAAGATTTTGGGTGCGTTATCGGTCGTCAACGTACGACGAGTACGCCTTCCTCCCTCTATAGACTTTCACATATTAAATTTCACCGCGTTATCGGTCGTCGGCGTATTACAATACAGCCTCCTCCCTCTGGCCTTGTGAAATTTAATATGTGAAAGTCTATGGCCTTCCCAAAACCTTTATCTTAAAGCCTATACCACCAAAAGTCATTGTTTTTCACGGGATCATAGCATTTGAGTTGCCCATTGAACAAAACCCAAGGTGATAATCTCAACTCGTCACGCCCACACCGGCACAGGCGATCCCATGTCATGATCCATCCTATGAAAAAGCCGTGTTTTTCAAAACACTCAATGCTGTAGCTAGAGCAACACGGGTACATCGGGCAGTCACTTCCATCAATGGGTGAAATATACCTTCTGTAGAGTTTGACCAGGAAGGCCGCCGCATTCGCTGGCTCACTTGCTCGCTCTTGCTCAAATTCCGCTGTTATAGACTCTTGCCATGGGCCTTTCATTGGATCATCTTGGGCCACAGCCATACCGACAAATACAAAAAAATAGATAATGAGGATGCTTTGAACCTTTTTCATGGGTGACACGGGATAATTTGCTATCAGAACGAGGCAAAACCTGCAATCCTTTTTTGGATACGCCTGGCACCATCACACCCAACGCACATCTTCTCCTTGACACTCGGAAACGCCTTGGCGTAAAAGGAAACAGGAAATGGACAATATACCCAGAACGGAGTTGTTGATAATGACCGCAGAGCACACGGAGACCACAGAGAGGTGGATTTATTATATTTTTTCTCTGCGATCTTTGCGTGCTCTGTGGTAGATTGTTTTTTCTCGTTCCTTACGTACAATGTATACTTCTCTATCAAAATCTTACAGGCGATTCTTTCCGTTCAAGATAGCGACAACTTCCTATATCTATCCGGATCATATCATTCCCAATGTGGAGATGCTTGCCCCTTACCTGGACGAAATAGAGTTGGTGCTCTTTGAAAGCGGGGAGGAGGATAATCTGCCGTCCACAGACGATATCAAGCATCTGGTGGCCATTACCAGAGAGCAGGGCCTGTCGTACAATGTCCATCTTCCTATCGATATTTACCTGGGTGACCCGAACCCTGCCGTGCGAGATCATGGCGTGGCCGTCGTTCACAAGATTATTGCATTGACCGGGCCCTTGGAGCCGTCAACTTATACCCTTCACCTATCACTGAGGGATCAGTATGGCCAAGACGACCCAAACCCCGATGAATGGGAAAAGCGTCTTTACCCAACGATAAATGAAATGCTGAAGACCGGGATAACGTCAACCATGATTTCAATTGAGACCCTCGACTACCCTTTTGATCTCATTGAAGATATTATCGAGGCATTTGACTTTTCTGTCTGTCTCGATCTTGGGCACCTTATTCTCCATGGTCGCTCCATGGCCGATTATGCAAAACGCTACCTTCAGCGAACAACGGTTATACATCTGCACGGTGTCAAGGATGGCACTGACCACTTGTCCCTCGACGTACTTGGCAAGCATGATGTGGAGGCCATTCGTGGAATTCTGAGTCATTTCACCGGGACGGTATCTATTGAGGTCTTCTCTTTTCGTGATTTGACAAACTCGCTTACGGTGCTGGAAAAATGGTACACAAGACAATAGCAGTTTAAGGCGTTATTTAAAGGCACTCAAGAGCTGGACCTTTGGGCCAAAAATTTGGCAAAGGTAATGATATCAGCTATAGTTTTGTTAATGAAACCGTTCGGTAATAAAGATATTGCGATCAAGTCCTGCAATATCGGTTTGGGCCGGGGATGGTCAGGATAAGTTGAAATCCCGTAAATCCTGTCTGTCCTGTCAAAAAAAGTTCTGCCATAGGCGGCCAATTCAAATTTTTAACTATAAAGGAGGGGCTAATCGATGAAAAAAGTAGTCTCAGTCATTGGGGGTCTGATTCTGGCAATATCTTTGTTTTCCTGTGCAGGAACAACACAAAAAGAAAGCGGAGCAAAAACAGGAGTCTTGATTGGCACAGCAGCCGGCGCAATTCTTGGTCAGGCAATCGGTAGAGATACACAAGCAACACTTCTTGGAGCGGCGATTGGCGGAGCTGTCGGCGGAGTCGCCGGTCATCAAATCGGGGCGTACATGGACAGACAAGAGCAGGAATTGAGAGCAGCCATGGCTTCAAGTGAGGCCGCAAGTATTCGTAGAACACAAGATGTTTTGACTGCCACATTCCAGTCTGAAATGTTGTTTGATTTTGACTCCTCAACCCTGAAACCCGGCGCGTATGCGGAGATTGGAAGAGTGGCTAATGTATTGAATAACTTTCCACAAACGACGATCAGAGTCGAAGGGCACACCGACTCAAGAGGTTCTGAAATTTACAATCAACAGTTGTCTGAAAGACGGGCAGAGGCGGTAAAGAATGCCCTGGTACAGAGAGGAGTGGATCCAAGAAGAATACAGACGGTTGGATTCGGTCAGTCACAACCCATATCTTCAAGTGACTCTATGAACAGAAGAGTGAACATTGTAATCATACCGACTTAGGGTT
>JAUVJO010000252.1 GCA_030592345.1 Deltaproteobacteria bacterium | reverse complement strand
CCCACGAATGATGCGTGAACCTGACCTACCGAATAGTTACATAGAGATATTAAGAATGTTAGAGTCTGAATGGAAATAATTGCACAGATGCTCATTTTCTGAAGGAAACGATGGGCTAATGGATATGTTTTCATACTGTAACCGCATCCGCGGCTTTAGTGAAACATGGAACTTTAATGGCAAGGTCTAAAGGTTATAATTGGAATTGCTGCCACATGATGTTCCATGTAAAAACGGCAATAGAGATGGGAGATCGAAAGAAAGGAGGTGAAAAATACAGAACGTATGGGAGTTTGATCCGTAAAACACACAAATCTTAACATAAGGAGGACATGTAATGAAAAGAAAGATGTTTTGTGCCATTTTTGTAGTGACTATGTTGGCTTGCTGGATAGTACTTCCGGTGGCAGACAGAAATATTGTCTGTGCTGCGGACAAGGTTACTAAATGGAGATGCCAGGTGCACTTCCCGACTGCGAGTCCATCATATAAGGATAGTCTGCTCGTAATCATAGAGAGACTCAAAAAAAGGACCAATGGCCGGCTCATCATAGAGCCTTATGCCGCTGGTGCCCTGGTCCCCTCAAAGGAGATCTTCAATGCCGTAAAAAGGGGGATGATCGAGATAGCGATGACCTCATCCGCCTACCCTCGAGATCAGGTGCCCTTGATGAATGTTGCTTCTGGTCTCCCCATGAATTTTGCACGCGTTTGGGAAGCTATCTATTTTTATAGGCAGCTCGGTTTCGAGGAAATGCTGAGGGATGAGTGTGCTAAACATGGTCTGTATTATTTTACTGATAAGGTATATCCAACGGAACTCTCCCTTAAAAAAGAGGTGTTGACCTTTGAGGATTTTAAGGGATTAAAGCTGCGTTCTTCGGGTATTCTACAGATATACCTGACCTCTATTGGGGCAGCTGCTTCCTATATACCCGGATCTGAGATCTATCCTGCCTTGACGTCGGGGGTTGTGGAAGGAGCCCACTGGGGTGCAGCTCAAGGCAGTAACAAAATGGGGTTTTACGACATTAGCAAGTACCATTTGAAACCGAGCCTTAACATCGCAGGCACGGACATCTGGCTGGTGAACAAAAAGGAACTTGGTAAACTTCCCGAAGACATACAAAAAACCCTTTTTGCGACCCTTGAAGAGCACTTCTTTCTACGCACTAATCAATATATCTATCAGGAGGCTAAAACCCTTAGAATGATCGAAAAAGAAAAGGGAGTTAAGGTTCTCACAATGCCTCCGAAAGAATACGCCAAGATGCAAAAGGCAGCTATGAAGATATGGGATGACGTAGCCAAGAAAGGCCCTGCATGTGCCAAAGCAGTCCAAATGCTAAAAGACTTTAACAAATCCTTAGGTCGTTAATAGAAATATTTAAACAACAGTTCGGATTAGTTCCTAAGATAAGAAGAAATAGACTCTATGAGCCCATGTAAGGTAACGGTCATTTGGCCCGCTTTGAAAAAAATAGACCAGGAAGGTTCGGGTCAGATGGCCGTTCAGTTAATGGAGGAAATGAGGTGGCTATAATAAACGCAATTCTCGGTGTAATCGACAAGATCAATGACTGGGTGGGGAAAATTCTATCCTTTGGGGTCTTATTCATGTTCGCAATCGTTTTGATTGAGGTAATACGGAGATACTTATTTAACTCTCCTACCGTTTGGGGCAATGAACTGACTCAAATAGTCTTCGGGGTGTATGTTATACTTTGTGGGGGATATATCCTTCGGTGGGGAGGTCATGTAAACGTAGATATTTTGTATGGCCGGTTTTCAACCAAGGGAAAAGCACTAGTGGATATCATTACCTTTTTTATTTTCCTTCTGTTTTGCGGTATGATGTTGGCCTATGGAGGGTCATTGGCCTGGGAATCTCTCACAAGATTTGAGCATTCGCAATCTGCCTGGAATCCTCCAATTTACCCCGTGAAACTAATGATCCCAACTGGAGCTTTTCTGCTCTTGCTGCAGGGAATTGCCAAGCTTATGCGTGACATCGTAACTTTGTTTACCGGTGAAAAGATTACGACTCTTGAAACTGCAGAAAGGGAATCATTATGAGTATTGAGCTATTGACATTCCTCTTTTTCTTTGCCCTTTTTGTATTTCTTTTGCTAGGTCTTCCCCTCTCTTTTGTTCTTGGTGGCGTATCCGTCATTTTCATTTATTTTACCTGGGGCCCGAAGGCCTTCTACATGGTGGCTGCTCAGCCGTGGGGAGCCATGAATAAATTTACCCTGGTGGCAATCCCTCTGTTTGTCTTTATGGCTATGATCTTGGAGAGAGCTGGAGTGGCCAAAGACCTGTATGATATGATGTATCTCTGGTTTGGTCCTGTCAGGGGAGGATTAGCTATAGGCACTGTGGTGATATGCGCCATTTTTGCGGCCATGTGTGGGATCAGCGGAGCGGCTGTGGTGAGCATGGGAGCCATCGCACTTCCCTCTATGCTGAGAAAAAATTATGACAAGCTATTGGCTCTTGGATGCATCAACTCCGGAGGAGGCTGGGGGATCCTCATTCCCCCTAGTGTGATTATGATCCTTTACGCACTTATTTCCGGGGAATCGGTGGGAAAGCTTTTTGCTGGGGGAATTCTCCCCGGCCTGTTGCTTCTGGTTCTTGTTTCCAGTTACATTGCCATTCGATGCTATTTCCAGCCTCATTTAGGCCCAGCCCTCCCACCAGAAGAACGGGGAGATTGGAAGAAAAATCTGACAGCACTCAAGGCAGTTATATTGCCCATTATTATCGTTTTTTCTGTCCTGGGATCTATTGTCTGGGGCATTGCGACACCTACCGAGTCAGCAGCCATGGGCGTTCTTGGAGCCCTTATCTCGGCACTGGTATATCGGCAGTTGACCTGGAAGCTCGTTATGGATGCTGGCATCCGTACATTAAGGCTAACCGGCATGATTATGTGGATTCTCTTCGGCGCCTACTGCTTTAGTGCTGCTTATCACGGAATGGGAGCCCCTCATCTAGTAAAGGATATAATGCAATATATACCTGGCGGTCCTTGGGGAACCATTATTTTTATCCAGATCGTCATATTTATCTTGGCTATGGTGCTGGACCCGGCGGGCATCATGATGATTACCGTTCCCATATTTTTGCCTTTTGTCAAGGCCCATGGTTTTGACCCCTTATGGTTCGGAATCCTGTTTATCATCAATATGGAAATCGGGTACATGACCCCACCATTTGGCTTTAACCTTTTTTATCTCAAGGGTATTGTGCCGCCAGGAATAACCATGGGAGATATCTACAGATCGGTCATTCCGTTTACCATCGTTGAATCGACGGGACTGGCCTTGGTGATGATCTTCCCTAAGATTGCAACTTGGCTGCCACATGCCATTTTCGGATAAATTATTGATGAGAGCCTGCATTGTCTTTTCTTGATCGATTGAATAACATCTTTTGCCTACCTTTTTAGATCAATCAAGAATTACCTTCTCTCTGTGATGGCTGGGGGTGTTAATGGGGTGTGTTTCCTCCGATCAAGATGGGCTTTAACTCATATTATGCAGTCAATTTAAGGATGGTATTTTGACAGAGGTGTTGGGGTATTTGACCATGCTCCTTTTATGAGAGTCCCTTTATGATATAATTATGAGAGTTCCATCAAAAAGAGATTGACGATGAGCTTTAAGGTTGTTCATACGTATGCTTTGACCGGTGTAGATCATGGAGAAGTCCTGATTAAATCCCTTGATGCCACTCTGATCAAGGGTATGTGGCTAAAAGTAGATGATATTATCAGGAACACAAGGGATGCAGATGCGGTAATCGGTGTTATATCCAGACAACCTTTCAACCGGAGGGTACTTGAAACCTTGGCAAACTGTCGCATCATAGCAGGAATTGCCATAGGGTTTGAAGCGGTTGACTTGGCAGCCGCCACCGAGTTTGGGATCGCTATTACGAATGTCCCTGATTACTGCATGGACGAGGTCTCAGGTTTAGCCATGGGTCTTATGCTTGCCCTCGGCCATAAGATGCCCCAGATCGATAAGGCCGTCAGAGAGAGGCAGGTCAATTTCACCGGTGGTCGACAGGCCATAGAGGAGATTGGCTACCCCATATTCCGAATGCGTGACCAGACCCTTGGGATCGTTGGTCTGGGAAAGATCGGTACAGCCACGGCACTCAAGGCCCAAGGGCTGGGATTGACGGTTACCGCATATGATCCCTATGTCCTGGCTGGGGTAATGGAAAGTCACGGAGTTAGGCCTGTAGGCCTTGAAACATTACTCCGAGAATCGGACTTTATTAGCCTCCATACGCCCCTGACCCCTGAGACACATAACATGATCAGCTACGAAGAGTTTAAGAAGATGAAGCCCACCTGCTATTTTATCAATACTGCAAGAGGTAAATGTGTGGATGAGCCAGCACTCATCAAGGCCTTGGAAAAAGGGCTCATCGCTGGCGCGGGAATTGATGTAACGGTAGAAGAGCCCATAGCAGCCGATAACCCCCTTATCGAAATGCCCAATGTCATTCTTACCGGGCACAGTGCCTTCTACTCGACGACCTCCGACTCAGAGCTCTTTTTCAAGCCGATGACGCAGGTGGTCATGGCCCTGAAAGGAGAGTGGCCCTTGTATGGACTAAATCCAGAGGTAAAGGAAATGTGGCTGAAAAGGTGGGGTAAGGAGACTTGAACAAGATATTGCACTGACTGAGGCATTTTCTTCAATTGGTCATCTTAAGGGCAAAGCATGAACTTAAATCAATGTGTGCTTACAAAAGGGTGGTATTTGGTATTCTATAAAATTTAGTAGTTTTTCACTGTTTCGAAAAAGGGGAGGTCAGATCTTCGGTCAAAAAGAGCTTCAGGAGAGGGTTCTGGATGCGGACCTTTGCATTGGTTGCGATTTATACCCTGCAGTCCTATTACCAAAAGATCAACAAGCCTGATATTTATTGATAAGGAGTATACGTCCATGGGTAGAGAATTGAACGATGTGGTAGTTGTTGATGCCGTTAGAACGGCCTTTGGAAGGGCTGGAGAAAAGGGAATATTCTGGAAAACCAGGGCCGAGGATCTGGTGGTTCCCTTACTAAAGGCTTTGATTAAACGGAACCCGAAGGTAAGTCCGGATATGATTGAAGACAATAT
>JAUVJO010000222.1 GCA_030592345.1 Deltaproteobacteria bacterium | reverse complement strand
CGTCAACGTACGACGAGTACGCCTTCCTCCCTCTATAGACTTTCACATATTAAATTTCACAGCGTTATCGGTCGTCGGCGTATTACAATACAGCCTCCTCCCTCTGGCCTTGTGAAATTTAATATGTGAAAGTCTATGGCCTTCCCAAAATCTTTATCTTAAAGCCTATAGGACTTGCAGATTCAGTCCAAAGTAGGCGTTCAAAGGTAGGGAAAAGCAGGAAGATGAGATCTCATCTCCTGGTTAGGTTTCCCCTTGACCCGAAATTCTATATTATCTATATCCTTTTATGTCAATTGCGTATTTCTGCGCCTGTTGACGGATAGAGGAGGTTTCAAGGCAATGAAGAGGGAGCAGTGGAAGAGCCAGCTTGGGTTTCTCCTTGCAGCCGTTGGGTCTGCAATAGGGCTTGGTAACATTTGGCGGTTTAGTTATATGGCATACGATAATGGTGGAGGGGCCTTTCTTATTCCTTATCTGACTGCCCTTTTAACGGCCGGCATCCCTCTTCTCATATTAGAGTTTGGAATGGGGCATGAAAGGGTAGGCTCGGCCCCGCTTGCCTGCGCAAAGATCAAGAAGAACTGGGAGTGGCTTGGGTGGTGGGCTGTGACATTCGTTATGTTCGGAATAGTCCTTTACTACACGGTTGTGATAGCGTGGTGCCTCAACTTTTTTGTCCTCTCGTTCAATCTTGGCTGGGGTAATGATCCCGACTCTTATTTCTTCAAAGATTTCCTTTCGGTAAGCAAGGCACCATCTGAGATTGGTCAGATCAGAAGTCCAATATTCGCCGCTCTGGTAATTGTCTGGTTCATGAACTGGTTCGTCCTTCATAGAGGTGTACAAAAAGGTATCGAACTTGCGAACAAGATATTCATGCCCTTCCTCTTTTTTCTCACTGCTGTACTTGTCTTCTGGTCTCTAACCCTTGACGGGGCAATGGACGGTATCAGGGCCTATCTCGCGCCTGATTTTTCCAAACTCTCAGAGCCGAAGGTCTGGATTGATGCATATAGCCAGATCTTTTTCACCCTCAGTCTCGGCTTCGGCATCATGATAGCCTATGCAAGCTACCTCCCGGAGAAGTCAAATATCTCGAAAAATGCAATACTGACAGGCTTGATAAACAGTGGATATTCCCTTTTTGCGGGGCTCGGAGTGTTTTCAGTACTCGGTTTTATGGCTACATCACAGGAAAAGCCTATCTCCGAGATTGTCTCTCAGAGCATAGGTCTTGCCTTTGTTGCATATCCCAAGGCAGTGAGCCTTATTCCCGGCGGGAACCTCTTTGGCGCGATATTCTTCCTTTGTTTGGTGTTGGCTGGATTGTCATCATCGATATCAATAATCGAGGCATTCACCTCTGCAATGGTGGATAAGTTCGGCCTGAGAAGAAAATATTTCATAAGCGCGGTTTCAATACTTGGATTCCTGGGCTCCATAATTTTCGCCACCCAGGCAGGGCTGCTCTGGTTGGATATAGTTGACCATTTTCTGACCCACTATGGGCTGGTTGTGGTCGGTATCTTTGAATGTATTCTCGTTGGATGGTTCTTCAGGTTGAAGGTTTTACGGAAGCATATCAACAGGATATCCTCCTTCAAACTCGGCACATGGTGGGATATAGCTATAAAGTACTTCGTACCCCTCGTGCTTGGCATAATCCTTTGTTGGGACCTGTTTAACGAACTGAGCAAACCGTATGGAGGCTACTCCTGGACATCTCTTATTCTGATAGGCGCGGGCTGGGTGTTACTGTCGCTGCTTGCTGCCTTTATTCTTGCCTCAAGGCCGTGGAAGACAGAACAGAATAAAACTTCCAGAAGAAGTCTATAACACTAAATCATGTGGTCACAGAAACATAGAAAAACCCCTGTTCAGGAGGAACTGGAACGCCGTATTCTCCATGGGCTGGCCTGCGAATGGGAAAAGGCCCTATGGGTTTTGGATACGGCACACGAGGAGTTGATGCTCAAGCCCCTGTTCAGTCTTACGGACATGACAAACAAACATGGGTACTGGTCCAGTGAAAAACGCGAGATCTGCCTGAACCGAAATCTTGTCCTCAACCATCCCTGGGACGCCATTCTTGAGGTGCTTCTACATGAAATGGCACATCAGTTCGCAGAAGAAGTCTTAGGTGCCAGCGACGAACCTCCGCACGGGCCAAAATTCCAGAGGGCGTGTTATTTACTTCGGGCCAATCCAAAGGCTTCCGGGAAGTATGAGCCGCTGGACGGACGGATTCGTCGTAAATCGTCAAGGTCTGAAGATAGGATTATGATTAGGGTCAAAAAGCTCATGGCGCTGGCACAAAGTCAGAATCAGCATGAAGCCGAGCTGGCCATGGCCAAGGCCCATGAGTTCATTGCCAAACACAATCTGGATCTTTTAGCCCACAACAAAGACCGGGATTTTGTAAGCGTTTTTGTCGGCAAGTCTGCTTTGCGTCATTTCCGCGAAGACTATCACCTTGCGCACTTACTGCAGGATTTCTATTTCGTGTACGGATTGTGGGTGTCTACCTATGTACTGGAAAAGGATAAGATGGGGCGTGTGCTGGAAGTCAGCGGCACCGTACAAAATACAAAAATAGCCTGTTATATCCATGCTTTTGTACAGAATTATATTGATTCCCATTGGCGTAAATACAACGAAGATAAGGGATTGAATCGCTATCGCAAGACCGACTTCGCAGTCGGTATAATAGAGGGGTTTCGCTCTAAACTGAAATCGCAAAGTGAAGGGAAGAACCCTGCCCGCCATCGGGAGCGCTCAGGCGAAAAGGGCTGGAAGGTCGCAGGCACGCGTGCGTTAATCAAACTTGAAGACCCTTTACTATTGAAATATGCCGCTTACAGATATCCCCGCACTACCAGCTTTAAGAGGCGGGTTTCAAGTCAGGATGATGATATATTCAGAGACGGGATAAAGTTTGGTAAAAAGCTAATCATTTCAAAAGGAATCACCGATAAAGCCACAAGCTCAATACTTCTTATAGGAGACAAGAACGGCAAAAACTGATGGTTTCGTAAAAAAACAAAGCCATTGAAGGGTCCCGTGCATCTCGATGGGATTCTTGCTGCCCGCAGTCCAGTGAAGTCCGTCTACTTTTTGTGTTACTATACCTCGGAAGGTCATAAATTGCGCTTTTCTCGGTGAGTCATGAGCATCAAGAGCAAGGCGCGAAGGCGCGGAATATAGACTTTCACATATGAAATTTCACAAGGCCAGAGGGAGGAGGCTGTATTGTAATACGCCGACGACAGATAACGCTGTGAAATTTAATATGTGAAAGTCTATACAACTCAGATCCGCTTCGCTCCACAATCCGAGGCGTCTATTTAGACCCCTTTGAATTCTGAACCAGTATCTTATGGATTGCAATGGCACACTCGGCCTTGTTCTCATCCGGACAATCAATATCGAGCGTTTGGTTTTCCAGATCGATCTCTTTCACCTTGGCTTGAAACTTCTGGGCTTCCTGGGTAACAAGCCGTATGATCTTGTCGTCGTGCTTACTTAAAATCGACATCTGTCACTCCCTTCCCAATCCTATAGATTTTCAGATAATTAATTTCACAAGGCCAGAGGGAGAAATCCGAGTAAGGCATACATGGGGGTATGTTGTCGAGGATTTCGACCGATAACGCCGTGAAATTATTTATCTGAAAATCTATACTTGCCCATGTTCATATGTTCAATCTTGATACACTTGCTCATGACAACCTTAAGGCCGGCCACACGAGCCTTCTCGGCTGCCTGGTTGTGCGCAATGCCCAACTGCATCCAGACCACCTTGGCGCCAATCTCTATGGCATCATCCACAACAGGAGGAATCGCCTCCGGCCTTCTGAATATGTCTACGATGTCTACCGGGAAAGGGACCGCCTTTAGCTTTGGATAGGACTTTTCGCCCAGGATTTCCTTTTGCCCTGGATTGACCGGAACGATCTTGTAGCCATGCTCTTTAAGATACTTGCCCACCTTATGGCTATCTCTTTCTGGCTTAGGAGAAAGACCTACAATAGCCACTGTTTTGTGGTTCTCAAGGATCGCCCTTACCTCTTCGGACGGGGGGTTGAATTCAGGCATCTCGCAATGTATGTTAGACATTGCTGTCTCCAATACCGTATTCTTTGTCATCTGTACAGGCTTGGTTGAAAAGTTACCAACCTTGCGCCAAATTTAATAAGGTGAATTCTGAACCTGTGAACGCCTACCAAAAACAGGAGGTAGAGTAATGGCTGCTGAAACAACTGAGTTTAGAACGGAAAAGGACACCATGGGTGAGGTGCAGGTCCCGGTGGAGGCGTACTACGGTGCCCAGACGCAACGGGCTGTGGAGAATTTTCCAATCAGTGGGATCAGATTTCCCAGGGTTTTTATCAGGGCCATTGGCCTCATCAAGAAGCATGCAGCCATGGTAAATGCAGACCTTGGGCTCTTGGATACGAGGCTTTCCGAGGCAATAACACAAGCTGCCGATGAGGTGGCAGCGGCAAAAATGGACGAGCAGTTTGTGATCGATATTTTTCAAACAGGCTCTGGCACCTCAACCAACATGAATGCCAACGAGGTCGTTGCCACCAGGGCCAATGAGATCCTCACCGGTCACAAGGATACCAGGAACCCGGTTCACCCGAATGATCATGTCAATATGGGCCAATCAAGCAACGACGTCATCCCTGCGGCGATCCATGTTGGAGCCGTGGTTTCAATTACCGAGGATCTTCTGCCAGCACTCAATGTCCTTCGAAAAGCTCTTCAAGAAAAAGCCGTGGCCTTTGATAGCATCGTCAAGATCGGACGCACCCATCTCCAAGATGCGGTTCCCATCAGGCTCGGTCAGGAATTCAGTGGGTATGTCCGCCAGCTCCAGTTGGGCTTGGAAAGGCTGGAATGGGCCAAGGGATCTCTTGCCGAGCTGGCCCTTGGTGGCACGGCCGTTGGTACTGGCCTGAACACTCACCCGGAGTTTGCCTCTCGCGTGATCGAATTGACCTCCAAGGAGACCGGGTGCTCATTCCGGGAGGCAGAGAATCACTTCGAGGCCCAGGCAGCCCAGGATGCGACTGTACAAACAAGTGGCACGCTAAAAACTGTGGCTGTAAGCCTCACAAAAATCGCAAACGACATCCGGTGGCTATCATCGGGTCCCAGATGCGGCCTTGGGGAAATCAACATCCCCGCGCTGCAGCCCGGTTCCTCGATCATGCCGGGCAAGGTAAACCCGGTCATTCCGGAATCCGTGACCCAGGTTGCGGCCCAGGTCATGGGTAATGACACTGCGATCACCATCGGGTGTCAGGCAGGCAACTTTGAGCTGAATGTGATGCTCCCTGTCATTGCTCACAATCTGTTTCAGTCAATAAAGCTTCTTGCTGGCGCGGCGAAGATCCTTGCTGAAAAATGTGTCAACGGCATCTCGGCCAATGAAACAAGGTGCAGGGCCCTTATAGAAAACAGTCTTGCCATGTGCACGTCGCTCACTCCAGTGATAGGATATGAGCAGGCAGCAGCCATTGCCAAGGATGCCTATGCCACGAACAAGACTGTGAGAGAGGTGGCCAAAGAGAAAAAGATCCTGCCCAAAGGGAAACTGGAGGAATTACTCGACCCCATGAAGATGACCTGATGGTTTTCCGTGCCCGTTGAACTATACCTCGGAAGGTCACAAATTGCGCTTTTCTCGGTGAGTCATGAGCATCAAGAGCAAGGCGCAAAGGCGCGGAATATAGACTTTCACATATGAAATTTCACAAGGCCAGAGAGAGGAGGCTGTATTGTAATACGCCGACGACCGATAACGCTGTGAAATTTAATATGTGGAAGTCTATAGCTGGCTATTG
>JAUVJO010000163.1 GCA_030592345.1 Deltaproteobacteria bacterium | reverse complement strand
GTTTTGTCAAATGTGTAGGTCGGACACCCATGTTTTTGTTCTGTTTCTTAAACCCATGTTTTCGACCCGGAAGATAGCGTTCCAAGGCACTATTTCGGCCAAACTCTAACAGTTTTCTTCGGAATGTCAATTAGTTGGTTTGGTTGAACCCGTTGAGACCCGTTGATAAAAACAAATAGGTGTTTAATGCGTGTATTACCTGTTGTCAAACCAACACCGGAGCAACTTAAAATTATCCTTCGCCAGCAGCCGGGAGCGATCCTCATCCGTGGCGCCGCAGGTAGCGGGAAGACCACAACGATTTTGCTGAAGTTGCGATCTCTTGCAAAGTCCTGGCTCAACCGTAGGGTGAGACTTGGCCTTACTGCCCCTGTACAAATTCTTGTGCTCACTTTTAACCGGACTTTACGTGGATACATTAATGAGTTAGCCTCTGAACAAGTCAAGGACACGACAGGATTGAATCTCCAGATTTCTACTTTTGCCAAATGGGCTGTAAATCTATTAGGACGTCCGCTTATTGCTAACCATGAAGAATGTCGAAAAAAAATTCAAGAATTAGGAACCAGTATATCTTTAACACCCAATTTTTTAACTGGCGAAGTTGAATACACGCTTGGCCGTTTTCTTCCGGAGGATCTTGACAGTTATTTGACTTGTCGCAGGGATGGCAGAGGTGCGGCACCTCGTGTTGACCGAAAAATGCGGCAGCAAATTCTAAATGACGTAATCCTACCATACAATTCCTGGAAGGTCGGCAGAGATGAAATGGATTGGAACGACTTAGCAATAAAATTGACAAAGAAGAATATCACACCGGGATATGACATCATCATCGTTGACGAGGCTCAGGACTTTTCGGCAAACCAAATTAGAGCGATTGGCAATCAGCTTGCTGAGGACCACTCACTTACTTTCGTTCTGGATGCTGTCCAGCGTATTTATCCCCGCGGGTTTACTTGGAAGGAAGCTGCCATAAACATAAGGCCCAATGACATTTACCGGCTGAAAAAGAACTACCGGAATACCGTTGAAATTGCCAGGTTTGCCTTGCCATTGCTGAAGGGTATGGATATTGATGACGATGGGACGCTCCCGGATTTCAATAGTTGTGAACGAAAAGGGCCGGTTCCCAAGGTCGTTAAAGGTAAATTTGGCAAGCAGATGGAATATGTTATGGACTATATTCGCAATGAAGTGGATTTGTCACAGGAATCCGTCGCTTTCTTGCTCCCCAAGGGGGGCGGATGGTTTTCCGAGATTGAGAAATACTTACAACGTTCGAGATTGAAATATTTACACATAACCAGAGAATCTGATTGGCCGGAAGGAGATGAAAATATTGCATTATGCACGCTTCACTCAGCTAAAGGACTTGAATTTAATCATGTGATCATCCCCGGCTTGAATCAGGAGGTTACCATACATGGTACCGAGGAAGGAGACGATCAGTTAAATATGTTGCGCAGATTATTAGCCATGGGCATTGGACGCGCCCGGCAGTCTGTCGTGCTCGGTTATAAGCCAGCGGAGGCCTCGACACTGATTAGTTACTTGGATCCTGACACTTATGAAGAAGTTAGTTTATGACTATTAATGAAATTTTCAGACAGCGGCAGATTACAGAAATCCTGCATTTTACAACGAACGAGGGACTGCTTGGAATCTTGTATTCTCGCTTCATAAAATCGCGGCAACGGCTTCCTAAAGAAAAAACGTTGGAGAATATTTATAAACCAAACGCCGCATTTAGAAAGGATAAAAAATGGCTGGACTATGTAAATCCGTCAATTAGCCGAATCAATTACCAATTCTTTGATGTTTCGGCGAACCGCTGGCACAGGGACAGAAATATCTGGTGGTGCGTGCTTTCCCTTGATCCGGTAATCTTATCTCATCCCGGGGTTTATTTTGCGACCACCAATAATATGTATACCGGGGTGCGCCGGAACACAGGGGCAAAGGGTTTGAACGCTCTTTTCGATAGTTCCATCATCCAATGGGCGGGACAAATCGTCAGGCGAAATCCTGACCTGCAGGCCAAGTTTCCTACCTGTTCCCAGGCCGAAGTACTTTATCCCGAAGAACTGCCCACAAAATTCCTTCAGAGGGTTTATGTTTCAACCGGAGAAGATCATGATGATATTTGCGGCCAATGTGCCGGTGTTTCTTACCCGGATTTAGAAGCCAGAGTTTTACCTGAAATTTTCAAGGAGGGATAGTGTGAAAACTGCACTGAACAACCAGGATGCTGTCAAAAGGTCGGCATTGTGGGCGGCCTATGGAGACGCCTTAGGTTTTATCACCGAACTTACTGATGAAAAGGGCCTCAAATGGAGATCTGGCACAGCCCGAATTACAACAACCGTCCCGTGGAAACGGAAAATAGGTGGTCGATTCGGAGTGATAGTTGAGTTGCCGGCCGGTTGTTATTCCGATGACACCCAGTTACGTCTTGCGACTTGCCGCGCTATCCGGGGGGATGGAAAATTTGATGTTGAAGCGTTTGCAAAAGTAGAAGTGCCTGTATGGTTGTCGTATGCGCTCGGGGCCGGCAGAGGGAGTAAAGCGGCCGCAGTATCGCTGACTCGCAGAGATGCCGCATGGACAAACAATTTTTTTGATAACAAGACCACCCGTTATATTGATTGCGGCGGCAATGGCGCCGCCATGAGGATTCAACCCCATGTTTGGGCCGCTGTTGACCGCACTAATATTGAAACTTTTCTGCCCGATGTAATAAGAAATGCCATTTGTACGCATGGGCATTCCCGAGGAATCTTAGGCGCTGTATTTCATGCGTTATGCCTTGCTTATACGCTTCAACACAAAAAAATTCCAGGCCCGAATGAATGGCAAGATTTTGTCGATTGTTTTCGTCATGTGCCAGAGCTTATCCGCAAAGATAGTGAACTTCACGATTTCTGGCTGCCAACCTGGGAACAATCATCCGGTCGAAATATCAAAACGTCTTTTAACGATGTCGCGGGAGAATGTCTCAAAGATATAGACCTGATCATGGAAATGACAAAGAACGACCCGGCAAGCCATTATGCGGATATTGTAAAAGGGACACGGGCAATGTCACCGCAATATCGTGGTTCCGGCACGAAAACCGCTATTTTAGCAGTTGCTCTGGCCTGGATATATAAACATACTCCAAAGGAAGCGATTGAAGTTGCGGCGAATCTATTAGGTAGCGACACAGATACTATCGCTACCATGTCAGGGGCGATTATTGGCGCAGCCGACGACGAATACCCCCCTGGAGAAATATGTGACAAAATCTATATTAATGAAGAGGCATCTCGTCTGTGCGCTATAAGCCATAAACAAAAAACAAAAAGCTTTACTTATCCTGATTTGCTTAAATGGAATGTATCTTCCGTGCAGTCGGATTTTGTTGGAACCGAGCATGGTCGGCTGGCAGTTTCCGGATTGGGATATGTTGAACCATTAGGCACATCTTATGAACCAAAGGGTAAGAACGGGGCCATTTGGCAGTGGCTGCAACTTGCCACCGGTCAGCAAATTTTTGCCAAACGGCGCTTAAAACCGGTTGTTATTCCCATAACCAACCGGCCTCTTCAAGTTGAAAAGGAGCACGCTATTTGTCAACATTCAGAAGGAGCCCAGGCAAGCCTCTTTGATATTGAGAGAAAAAAAGAAGCTCAACGCCTTGCTCCCCAAAACCAATTATTGACAATTGACCAAGCCACAAAACAGGCTATTAATTCCGGATTTGACCCGGCAGTGATCGGACGCATGCTGCTTAAATTTTCAGAGCGTAATGACGGAATCGAACTGGCAATGGGATTTTCGGCAATCATTGCCAAGGCGCGTCGAGCCAGAATTGACCAAAAAGAGCGGCGGTAAGCGAGTCACAGCGGGGCAGGTTGGGGACGCCTAGAAAGCGCCGGGATAAACCGGCATAGAGTAGGGGATGAAAGAGCCCTACATGAAAGGAGAAGCTGCTCCATTATGCCCCCGAGATGCGCGGGCAGCCGTGAGGCTGCCCATGAAGCGTTGACTGGGGTAGCTTAGGCCAGCCACTGAGCTCCGAAATCACTGTTCCGGGGTGCCGACCCTGTGGGACGAGGGGGAAGGCAAGACGGTGTCCGGCGTTCTTCAGTGAGTAGCGCACTGGCCCCGCCGAGTGATAGACCCTGAGCATGCCTGGACACTCTATGCACGAGAACCGGGAGATGCCGCGAATTGGCCTTGTCGGGTGGCACCTCGATGTCCGCGCCGTGAATCTGAGAAGGGGGAATAAACGGGACAGGCAAATAATTGTTTCACTCAAGAGTTGAAACTGCCAGTTAAGGGAACAGAATCAAGAAGGGCTAACCCAAAGGATAACTTACGAATATCCTTGATTTAAAGGTTGTGTTGTGATAAACGGGTTTAGATCGGATTTTGACACCTCAACCTTGATGGTCTCGTAAGAAGTCCGCATTAGACGGCAAAGTAATCCGCCGGTGGACCAATTTAAGGCGCGCACCTCGTTTAGCGTGCAGCGTATTGTCCAGATCAGACGGATTCTGGGAAGCTCGCAGCAACAATGCTCCACTGCCAACAGAGCCCTGGCCCTTTGTTGTTGATTTTTGCTTGAATTCGTATGAGAAAATGTGTAGATGCAGAATCGAATGAACTACACGTCTGGGCCGGATTAAAGGGAGATGCACTCCAATCTAACACCCGCCAAGTTGTCTGAGCAGTTAGCCAGTTCTTTTGTTGATAAGTCTTGCCCCAAGAACCGAAAGGCGCGAGGCCAGTTCTTCACCCCGTTGCCAGTCGCCAGATTCATGGCAGACCTTGCTGAATATCGAAAGCGGATATTGCGGGTCCTGGACGCCGGAGGCGGTACAGGCACTCTCTCGTGTGCTGTGTGCGAGGCTGCTGCCAAAAGAAAGACTGTCAAAAGGATAGAGATAGACACTTATGAGGATTCTCCGTCACTGGCTCGATTCTTGAGGCATTCCCTGGCGTTTTCTAAACAGTGGTTGGCAGAACGTGGTATTGAGTTGACGTACAACGTGATTGAGAAGGACTTCATTTTGAGTGTTCCACAAGGTCTGTGGGCCAACCAAGTTGTCCCTTATGATCTGGCCATAGGCAATCCTCCATATTTCAAAATAGGAAAAGATGACCCGAGGGCCGTGGCGGCCGCTCGATTTGTCCATGGTCAGCCTAATATCTACGCTTTATTCATGGGGCTGGCGGCTGAAGTGTTGAGTGACAAAGGGCTAATGGTTTTCATTACCCCGCGTAGCTATGCCTCGGGGCCGTATTTTGAACTCTTTCGGAACCGCTTTTTTGCGATGATGCAACCTGAAAGAGTGCATCTCTTTGAGTCCAGGATGGATGCCTTCAAGAAAGATGAAGTACTACAGGAAAACATAATTCTAAAGGCGAGGAAAGCAGGCAACGCGTCAAGGCTAAGGATCTCCGTAAGTCCGGGTATTGATAGCCTAAACAGAGCCGCTAGCTACGACCTATCTGCCTCCAAAGTCCTATATTCAACGGCAAAAGACATGGTTTTCCGACTGCCGGCAAGCCAGCGCGACATTGAAATAATTGATATTGTTGAACAATGGACGGGAGGTCTGCACAGATACGGTCTTCAGATATCTACAGGGCCAGTGGTGCCGTTCAGGGCCACAGACTTGATCCTCAACGACAAGCACGTGAACAATGATACTGCGCCACTACTCTGGATGCAGAATGTGCATTCAATGAAGATTGAATGGCCCAACTTCAATATGAAGAATAGCAGAAAAAAGCCCCAGTTCATAAAGACTAATGAAAAGACTTTGAGAAAAAGGCTCCTTATAGCTGACCAGAATATCGTGCTTTTGCGGAGATTCAGCGCAAAGGAAGACTCCAGGAGACTTATAGCTGCTCCATTATTGAGAGGCCAGCTTGATGCAAAGTTAATAGGGTTAGAAAATCACTTGAATTACATCTACAGACCCACGGGCGAGTTGACCAAACCACAAGCTATGGGGTTATCGGCACTGCTGAACAGTTCCTTGCTAGATCGGTATTTCCGAATCTCAAACGGCAATACACAAGTAAGCGCAACAGAAATAAGAGCCATGCCTTTGCCACCACTTCAGGTGATAGATCAGGTGGGACAGATAGTCTGGCAGCTCGACCATATCCCTGAACGCGAAGAAATCGACAATCTCGTCTGGGATACGGTTCAATCGAGTTAGCCGTACGACTGAGCCACGCAAAAGGAACATCCAGTGGGCAAAATTGAAGAAACACAGGAAATCTTGCACGCGCTTGGGCTTCCTCCAGCACAACAAAATGATCTCTCGGCTCTCACCTTTTTGGCGCTGGCAAATCTTGGAGAAAAAGATCCATGGCCAAACGCTGAACCCGTAAGACGCAGGATTCATGATATTCTGATTTTCGCAAAGGAAGCTTACGCACGGGAGTACGCTGAGAATACCAGGGAGACCGTTCGCCGCCAAGTTATCCATCAGTTCGAGCAAGCCAGAATAGCTAACCGAAATCCTGACAATCCTTCACTGGCAACCAACAGCCCGCGCACTCACTATGCCCTCACCGATCAAATCGTAGGCCTGATACGGGGATACGGTGAAAAAACCTGGGATGGTAGACTCAAAAGGATTCTTGGAAATCGAAAGACCCTCTGGGAGGTTTACCGCAAGGAAAGAAAGTCCAGAATGGTGCCTGTGAGGCTTCCTTCTGGAAAGAAACTACACCTCTCCCCTGGAAAACATAATGAACTCCAGGCCGCAGTCATTGAGCAGTTCGCGCCCAGATTCGCTCCTGGTTCAATGCCAGTATACGTAGGTGACACGGCAAGGAAGACCCTCCATGTGAATGAAAAACTCCTGCGAAGTCTGAACATCACCGTTACAGAGCATGACAAATTGCCTGATCTTGTTCTATACGACAAGAATAGGAACCGGCTTTTCCTGATTGAAGCAGTTACATCGCACGGCCCCGTATCTCCAAAGCGACAGTATGAGCTGGACCATATGCTTAAAGACTGCCCTGCGGACTTGATATATGTCAGCGCATTTGCAGACTTCCGGGAGTTCAAGAGACACGTTGTAAACATAGCCTGGGAAACTGAAGTCTGGCTGTCCGAGATTCCGGATCATCTCATACATTTCAATGGTGATAAGTTCTTAGGACC
>JAUVJO010000111.1 GCA_030592345.1 Deltaproteobacteria bacterium | reverse complement strand
TGAATGGATGGAAGATTGCGTCTATATCAATCCCGACTTCATTGCACAGCAAGAGTTTGGCGACTGGAATTCGCCAGAAGCTGTTGTCAAGGCTGCTAATCGAGCAAAAGAAATGCGTGAAGACTGCCTGTCCAGTATGACCAGCATGGCAATCGAAACCGTGTTTTCGACACCGGAAAAGGTGGAGTTTGTTCAGAGAGCCAAAGTTGCCGGATTTTTCATCCGGTTATTCTTCGTTTGTACAAACGATCCGTCTATTAATGCCCAGCGGGTTGCCTTACGTGTTATGGAAGGTGGTCATGATGTCCCGATTTCCAAAATTATCAGTCGATACTACCGGTCGATCGCGAACTTTGTCGAAGTGATGCCATTGGTTGATCGGGTTTATTCCTATGACAACTCAAAAACGGACGCTGACCCTCTCCTGATGTTCAAGGTAACCAGTGGAAAAATTGCTAAGATTTATACTGACTTGGTGCCTTGGGCGCAAAAAGTTGCCGTTTTATTTCCGCAGTCATAAATCCGGAGGTGGTTTGCTTAAGGCCGAATTCATGACTGCTGGAAGTACAGAAACGATCTTAAAAATGCCCAACAATAGGATGAACACGGATTTGAAAAAGCTGTCGCTTTTGCAAACCGGTTATCCCAAGCCGTTATGTGTTGCCATTAAAGTAGTTTTACCGTTGAAATGGATTAAATTCGGTGTAAAAAAAGGGGGATTAGATAGTCGATAGAGAATCCAAGAAATATTTAAAAATAAAAGGATTAACCTGTGAGAAGTAGAAATTTAAAGGGTGTGCCAGTAGAATTAAGGAACAATCTGGAGAAGGCAAGACAGGAACAGTTGGCACTATTTCGAGGATTGGATCGAGTAGATGTGTCGGCACAGGAAATGCCGCAAAAAGAGCTAAAAAAATTGATGGAACTAGATGCAGATTGCGCGGAAGCCTTGTGGGCATTGGACAATCCCCGGGGGTTGAACTTAAGAAAGATGGTGAGAGATACAGAAAAATCACTCCTGCGTATCCCGAAAGTCCGGAAACAACTACTCGCGAAGTTACCCGAGCGAGTTTTAATTCCCTTGGCTAATCATGAAGCCCAGATCCTTACCACCTTAACATTGCAAGATGCCTATCAGGATATTCCCGGTAAAGTCCCGTAAGCTGGTTGAAGAAAAAGGGTAAGGGGGAAAAATTTGATCGCATTTGGTTCACAATTTGCGAGGGGACGCGCAAAAAGCGCGCGCCCCTCAGCATCTAATCACCCATCGTCCACCCCCAGTTCCCTTCTTGTTTCTTCCAGCTTGTCCTGACTCTGCTCCCATTTCAGGAGCAACTCATCCTGCTCTTGCCTGAGTGCTTTGTATTCGCTTAGGAGCGGGACACTCCTGTGACTATCACTAAAAATGTCCGGGTCTGCAAGCAATTTCTCCAACTCTTTCTGTCTTACTTCAAGTTCAGCGATTCGTCCTTCCAACCGCTCCACTTCAGCCAGGATCGGTTTCAGGGTATCGTATATCAACTGCCGTTTTTCCGCCTTTTCTTTTCTTTCTATTTTTCGGTTTTTCCCCTTTTTGACCGATACTTTGTTTCCCCCTTCTTCCTCATGCGTTTCTACCTGGCAAGAAGCGTTCGCAGATTCATCTTCCGTCATGGCAATATGGTAAAAATATTCTGCCAGATTTCCGGGGTACTCTACTATCTCGCCCCCTCTAATATCCCAGATCTTTGTTGCCAGCCTATTGATAAACGACTGGTTATGCGATACGAACAACAGGGTGCCGTTGTATTTGGAAAGCGCATTGATCAATGCCTCTGAAGATGTAATGTCCAGATGATTGGTCGGCTCATCCATCACCATAAGATTTCCGGGCTTGACAAGAAGCTTTGCAAGCGAAACACGGGCTCTTTCACCTCCGGAAAGGACACCTATAGGCTTGTCCACGTCCTGCCCTGAGAAAAGGAAGGCCCCACAGACCCCTCTTACAAAACCGATGCTCTCATCCGGGACGACATTATACACTTCCTGGATCACTGTCTTTTGAAGGTCAAGCATGTCTGAGTGATGCTGTGCAAAATAGCCCATACTGACCGAGTGCCCCAGCGTTATCTTCCCCTCATTCGGTTCTATTTCACCTGCCACCATCCTGAGCAAAGTTGTCTTGCCGCACCCATTTGCCCCGATAATGGCTATCCTTTCTCCACGTAACACGGTCAAATTAATGTCTTTATACAAAGGCTTTTCATCAAACCCCTTTGCCAAACCCTTGATTGATACGACAACTCCTCCACTTCGAGGAACGTCGGGGAAAGAAAAACGGGTCGTCTTCTCTCTGCGGTGGCCCTTTACCAGGTCCATTTTCTTGAGCAATTTAATCTTGCTCTGTGCCTGTCTCGCCTTGCTGGCCTTAGCGCGAAACCTTTCAATAAATTTCTCGGCCTCTTTGATTTTTTGTTCCTGCTTTCTGGCATTTGCCTCCAGGGTTTTACACTCCTCCTCACTGGCCTTTACGAAAAAATCATAATCGCCTATGTAAGATCTCATCCCTTCAGGCCCAAAGCTGATAATGCGATGGATCTGCCGATTGAGGAACTCCCTGTCATGGGACACAAGAATCATGGCACCATCGAAATCCTGCAGAAACTGCTCAAGCCAATGCACGGAAGGAATATCAAGATGATTGGTAGGCTCATCGAGCAGGAGCAGATCAGGACTTTGGTAAAGAAGGCTGGCAAGGGCTGCTCTCGTCTTCCATCCACCGCTTAAAGAAGAAACGGATTTGTTGAAATCAGAGGAGACAAATCCAAGCCCCGACAGGATCCTTTCCGCCGCATGACGCGGATACTCCAGCTCAAGCCGGTTGATCTCCTGGTGGATTTCGGCCAGCTTTTTGGCAATTCTTGTCTGGTCCTGTTTGCGAGATACATCTTTAAGGGATGCATCGGCCCTTCTAGACGCATTTTCCAGTTGTACCCGCCCGGGAACAGATTCAATAACAGACTGCAAGAGAGGGCCTGACAAGGTTTCTTGCACATCCTGGGGAAGGTATCCGACCCGGCCCCCTTTTGACACCCTGACTTCTCCGCTGTCCAGGGCAACCTCCCCAGTGATGAGCCGGAGCAAAGTGGTTTTCCCGGATCCGTTCGGGCCCACCAGGCCTATCCGGTCTCGCGGCTCCACTTGAAACCCGATCTCATCAAAAATCTGTTTCCCGGTAAATGAAAGCGAGGCTTTTACGACTGTTAGCAGGCTCATTTAAACGTAAACTCCTGAATCAAAAGCATATTCATCACAAAGACACAAGAAACATCTTATGCCTTCCCTTTTTCCGGTATAGGCGTCTCTTTTCGTAACTTTTCAAAAAAAACCGGGTAATTTCCCGATGGTCTCTATAGACTTTCACATATTAAATTTCACAAGGCCAGAGGGAGGAGGCTGTATTGTAATACGCCGACGACCGATAACGCAGTGAAATTTAATATGTGAAAGTCTATATATTAGGCTACTATTCGGGGCAAGGGGAACCGCTGAACGTAATTTACAGCAGGAAAAGCATAGCGCATGGAGCTGAGGGCATAGCGTACTTTTTCTTGATGGTGCTCTATGCTCTTTGCGCTATGCCCCATGCGGCACATACAGGCGGGTTGGAGGCTGAAGTGAAGCGGTTTTTCTTAATGTTTGTTGAGGAAACCCATCGTGGGCAACGCAATTGAGACGGACAAGCGCCTTTACCGTCATTTTTGCGGAAGTAGTTTATCCTTTTGGAGGTTCTTGATGACTACGCTTATCACCGAATCAATCACCTCTGCTTGTGATTTTGGATCCAATGTTTCGGATTTTCCGGACCATATTAGGTTTTCCGTGTCAGCCTCATACAGATTTGTTTCCAGCCGAACCGTTACGTGGGTTGTGTAATACCCTGGTGAGTGAACGTAGTTGTAGACATTGCCGTAGTACCCATAATATCCTCCATAATAATAGGGCGCGGGCCTATAATACGTGCTCGGTGGATGGTATGTCTCTTTCTTATCTACACCCAGCAAATGTGTTACCAGTACCGCATCAACTCCAAGTTTTTCTACTGCTGATACAATGGCTTTTTTCTCCAGCTTTTTATCCGATGGAATTACCGCCGCACTTGACACGGCCTCTATGCCGATCTCTTCGAGCTGCTTTACGAACTCGTCTTCAAAAGACCGACTAACCCTCTCTTGATCTGACACGCCAACGACCAATACATCGGAGAATGGGGCCCCACTGTATGCCTCGTCTGTCCATACATGCGTCAGCTTTGTTGTTGCACAGGAAATCAACATCAGACATACGGGGATAGCAATAGCGAAACATCTGAAAAAGCCTTTCATTAAGGAACCCTCCTTTTTTGGTCTGATCTCAGCAAAACGCTGAATGATGGAGTCTTATATCCATTGCCAAGCCACCTGGACAGCGATTTGAAAATTGTGCGTGGCCGATAGAATTTGCTTTCTACTTTATGAATAATAAAAAATAGCATAGTGCGCATCGAGCGTCAAGCCGAAAATCGAAACGTCATATTATTGTGTAAAAAAAGGGGGCGCACCGGGCGTATCCAGAACTTGGGGGATGCATGCTTTTGAAACGACTTGCGCCGCATTTGTGGAGTATTGGAGTACTGGAGTGTTGGAATGAAGCGCATCAAAAGCTCTTGAAACTCAGGTACTTAGTTGTTTGTTCTCAGCACTCCATTACTCCACCACTCCAATACTCCGTGACCCATTGCCTGCCAAATTCCAGAAGGGTACGGAACAGTTGTTGTCTCCTCTCAACTGTTAGATACGCCCGCACGTACCTAAATTGAAGCTAAATCGGGGTCGGGGTCGGGGTCGGGCCGCGCCAAGGCGTTGATATCTAACCAGAAATACGTGTTTTAGGGGCCTATAACGCAGAGATGGGCTCATACCTTGATCAGTGAATATGAAGCTTGACGTCCCTGTGAATTGTTTGATAGGGAGAGGTTATGACGAGGCAATTGTGCATAGAATATGATGGAGCGTTATGTCAGGTCATGTCGCACGGAAACGAACAGATCAGAGGGTTTTCTAAGAAATCGATACAGGAGCAGCAGCGCTTTTTTAAGGTTTGAAAAGGGAGGAGTAGAGAGATGACCTTTGAAGAAGCCAGCACAAGATACATGGATGTGTTTGGAGAACCGGAGACAATGATTCGACCGGCAGGGGTAAAACTGATCCTAAAAGGCCAGGAGGTACCGGAAGGTACATGTCCACCTGAAGAATACCAGGGAACTCCCTGGTGCGGGGCGGTCAGGATTGCTGTTACTGAAGACGAGGTAGTGGTAATCAATAAAAATAATGTCGGCTGTACTGCCGCTGCTATTGCCCTCGGTCTTGTTGACCAGTATCAGACAGAACCGCTGAAGGGTAAGCGGAAATACACCAGCTTAATGGATAAACCCGCTTCGCCTGCAGACTTTACAAATGGCCTTGTCTATGCATGCAAGGACACAAACAACATGCAATTTGCACTCTTTGGCAAGAAGGATACAGGTCGGTATGAGACACTGGGTGCGTCATTAAAAGCCGTCTCCGGCATGGCAGGGATTCAGCCGGCTATTATGGCTGCCGCAGTGGCTTACCCGGCCGAAAAACTAAATATTGCACCTGATGTGGTGATTCTGGCAGTAAAGCCAAAACAGGCATTGGTTGTGATCCAGGGCTATAGTTTCCTTACCGGCAATCGCTTTGAAATGAGCACCATCGGGATCAGGGCCGTATGCGCAGACATGACCGCTTTTCCATTTCTTAAGCAGAAACTGAATGGATCTTTTTTCTGTCTCGGAGCAAGGGCGCTCGGTGGATGGGGAGGTAACCTTCTGGGACTGGGCATGCCCTTCTCAACATTCCGGATGATGGTCACAGGCATGGAAAAATCAGCAGGTGGCTTCCCCTATAAGGCATATCCGTGACCGTTCACGATTTCGGGTTCCAAGCACGCTCCAAGCTGAAAGCTCAAGGCTCAAAGAAAAAGCATGATTCTGCTGCCTTGACCCTTGACCCTTGACCCCTGACCCTTGACCTCCGACCCTTTTCCACAAGTGGCAACAAAGTTTTGTCTTACTGAGCCTTTACTGTACCCCAAAAACATTGTCTTGAAATCTACAGGTAGAGGAAAATGGGAAAACTAATACCGCTACAGAAACTCATTGACCTTGATGAACTTCAAGCTATTCAGAATAGCTTTGCAAGTACAGTCGGCACATCTTCAGTAATCTTTTCGCCTGAAGGTGCGCCTTTAACCCGCTTTTCCAATCCAACCGGTTTTTGTTCCCTGATTCAGTCAACAGATGAAGGAAAGAAACGCTGTTTTCAATCCTTTATGGAGATGAGCCGGAAGGCCCTCAAAGTAAAAGAGCCGAAAATACTGTATTGCTTTGCCCATGGTGGTCATTTTGTCGCACCGATTATTATTGATGGTGTGCACAAGGGAACCATGTTTTCCGGCCAATTCATACCACAGGAATTTTCTCCTGAGCAGTTAAAGGCTATTGAAAGGTTAGCAGGAGAGATACACCTGGACCCCGGACTGCTGCTTGAAAAAGCCGGGAACATGCGCGTGGTTAAGGAAGACGTGGTCTGGAATTATTCAGCTTTATTGTTTCAGATAGTGGGTGTACTTGCAAAGCTGGGGGCGCAAAAGGCCGGACTGAGCCGGGCAAAGGATGAACTGCAAAAGGCACGTGACGAATTGGAAATCCGTGTGCAGGAACGTACTGCTGAACTGAAGCAGGAAATCAATGAGCGCAAACAGGCGGAGATGACAGTGCGCAAAGAAAGGGATACAGCGCAACGGTATCTTAATATCTCCGGAGTCATGTTCGTAGTTATTAATGCTGACCGGAAAGTCAGGCTTATAAACAAAAAGGGCTGCGAGATACTGGAATACAGAGAAGAGGATATTATTGGTAAGGAATGGTTTAGCAGTTTTCTCCCTGAAAGAATCAGAGATAAAACAATACGGGTTTTCGAATCGTTGATGGCAGGAGACGTTGATCCGGTTGAATATCATGAGAACCCTGTTTTGACAAAGAGCGGCAAGGAGAAAACTATAGCCTGGCACAATTGTGTTTTGAGAGATGAAGAGGGCAGGATCCGGGCCACATTGGGTTCCGGGGAAGACATCACCAAGCGCAAACAGGCCGAGGAGGAACTGAAAAAAACCAATCAGGAATTAGAAAAGGCCGTAGATTTGGCCAATCAAATGGCCGCCCGGGCCGAAGCTGCTAATATTGCCAAAAGCGAGTTTCTGGCCAACATGAGCCACGAGATTCGGACACCTATGAATGCAGTTATAGGTTTTACTGATATGCTGCTTGATACCAATCTCGATAAAAACCAGATCGATTATGCAAAAACGATCAGGAGTAGCGGGAATGCCCTGCTCTCCGTGATCAACGATGTCCTTGATTTTTCAAAAATAGAGGCTGGAGAGCTGAATTTTGAAGAGATTGACTTTGATCCGGAACTCCTTGCCTATGATATCTGCGAACTCACCCGCCCCAGGATCGGATCAAAACCCGTCGAAATCCTATGCCGTATAGGGGACAATCTGCCTTCGCAGACAAGAGGAGATCCCGGACGATTCAGGCAGGTCCTGATCAATCTGATGGGCAATGCTTCCAAGTTTACAGAGTCCGGTGAGATCGAACTCTCATTGGATATTGAGGAAGAAAAAGATAATCAGGTAAAGTTCCATGCTGCAATACGGGATACAGGCATTGGCATCCCGAAGGACAAATTATCCGCAATATTCTCGACCTTTCAGCAGGCCGATGGATCAACAACAAGAAAATACGGCGGTACAGGCCTGGGGCTATCCATATGTAAGAAAATATCAGAGATTATGAGGGGAGACGTCTGGGCGGAAAGCCCTGGTCCAGGAAGTGTTTTTCACTTTACCGCATGGCTTGAAAAAGCTGAAGATAAAGAAGCCGGAAGATTTACTCCTGTGTCACTCTCCAACAAGAAGGCCCTTATTGTTGATGATAACCAGACCAATTTGAATATATTAACACACCTTTTAGAGTCGGCCTGCATGCGTGTAGTTGCTCTTAGAAACGGTGCGGATGTTGTCCCAACATTAAGAAATGCCTTTGAGTCCGGGGATACTTTTGATTCTTGCATTATTGATATTCAGATGCCCGGCATGAGTGGATATGACGTAGCAAAACAGATCCGCGATCCCAAATCAACAATCATCAATCAACAATCATCAATCCAAAGTCTTCCCCTGCTTGCCCTGTCTTCTATGATGGAGCGGGATGCCAAAAAATGTGAAGAGGCTGGATTTGATGGCTTCCTGAGTAAGCCGATTCGCAGAGAAAAGCTTTACCTGATGCTGGAAAGAATGATTGGAGGAAGGAAAGTTGAAGGCAAAAAAGATGAAGCAGTAAAAGAAAAGATCATTACCCAGTATTCAGTCCGGGAGGAAATGAAGCATTCTGTGCGTATTCTCCTAGCAGAGGACAATCCTGTCAACCAGAAGCTGGCAAAAATGATGCTTACCAAGGCAGGGTACCAGGTGGAGGTGGCCGATAACGGCAAGGAGGCTGTTGAAAAATACACCGCATCTCCAGAAAATTTTGACCTGATTTTTATGGATATTCAGATGCCGGAAATGGACGGAATTGAAGCAACAAAAGCAATCCGGAAAAGAGAAAAACAGCTCAAAGCTGAAAGTTCAAAGCTCAAAGCAAAAAATGGAGCTTTTTCCGACGAACTTTCAGCTTTGAGCTTTCAGCATTCAGCTCGATCGGAACGTGTTCCAATCGTTGCCATGACTGCCCATGCCATGAAGGGTGACAGAGAAAGGTGTATTGAGGCAGGTATGGATGAC
>JAUVJO010000356.1 GCA_030592345.1 Deltaproteobacteria bacterium | reverse complement strand
GGGGAACTTATGGCTATCGCGGAAATTAGCGTTATCCCCATCGGGACAAGGTCCACCAGCCTCAGCAGCTACGTGGCTTCATGCCTCAAGGTCCTGGAGGAGGAGGCCGATCTCACCCATGAAGTCCACGGTATGGGGACGATTATTGAGGGGGATCTCAAAGACATTTTTGATGTCATCTTAAAAATACATGAGGTGCCGTTTCAAGCAGGGGCGCTTCGCGTGGTGACCACCATAAAAATTGATGACAGGCGTGATAAAGAGGCTTCGGCCAAAAACAAAGTCTCGGCAGTGTTGGCCAGAAGTGGTCTATAGAGAGGACCCTTTTAAACCCCTTATGAACGTCTTTAAGACCTTGCTGCAGCCAGGGGGGACTATTCTTCTGGCCGGGGATATCAGCAGAAAATCCCCCTTGAAGTTTTTCGATATGTTGAGAAACGATTTTCAGATAGCAGGAAATCGTCACACCTTGCGTGCCCAGGACGAAACCCATGTGATCGGGCTCTATAGACTTTCACATATTAAATTTCACAGCGTTATCGGTCGTCGGCGTATTACAATACAGCCTCCTTCCTCTGGCCTTGTGAAATTTAATATGTGAAAGTCTATATAAGCTCAGTTTTCGGCGTTGAGCAATACTGAAACAATGCAGTATTCGTTCATTCCGAATTCCGCAATCTGCATTCCAAAATACTATATAGGCTTTAAGATAATGATTTGGGGAAGGCTAGAGGGAGGAAGGCGTACTCGTCGTACGTTGACGACCGATAACGCATCCAAAATCTTTATCTTAAAGCCTATAGCTATCCTGGAGGGCTGTAGTGGATCGTCTACCCATTGAACTCAATTTCTGGGTGATACCGCCCTTTATCAGTTTTCTGACCTTGTTTTCTTTGGCATGTCTGGCACTTGTCAAGGGGAAGGGCCGCAAAGTCAATCTGCTCTTTGCAGGCATTTGTTTTCTTGGCGGACTTTTAAGCATCGATAAGGCAGTGGCCGCAATCGCCACAGACCCGGATCTCGCCTTGCGGAGCGCCCGCATAGATCACATGTTCGTCGTCTTTTTCATCCCTGTCTACTTACATTTCATTTATACTTATTTGGGAATAGCAAAGCAAAGATGGTTGATTGGCCTTGCCTATGCCTTCAGCGGGTGCCTGAGCGTACTTTCACAAGGGGACTACTACCTTGAAGGCGTAAGACAATATTTTTTCGGGTATTATGCCAAGGGAGGGCTGTTGATATATGTGTTCGGCTTTGCCAGCACCACAAATACCCTCTATTGCCTTTACCTCCTTTTTCGCAGCCTGAGGCAAGAGAATGACCCGGAGCGTAAGAACAAAACAAAATACATCATTGCCGGGATGGGGGGCGCTGCGCTGATGACCCACTTCAACTTCTTGCCCCTGACCGGCATCGGCTTTTATCCACTAGGAAATATTGCTTTTATTCCCCTCCTGCTTTTGGCCTTTGCCGTATTGAAGCGAGATTTGTTAGACATCGGCTTCATGGTTCAAAAAGGCCTCATTTATTCCCTGCTGACAGGCCTGCTTACCGGATCTTATGCCTTGATGATTATTCTGTTTGATCGGGTCTTCAAAGGAACCGGCAGGACAGGACCACTCTTTTTTTCAATCTTATTTTTTCTTGTGATAGTTTTTGTCTTTGACCCCCTCAAGAAGCGAGTCCAACTCGTCATTGATCATTTGCTCTTCAAAGGTAAGTACGATTATCAGAAGACCCTGATGGCACTCAGTGACGCCATGGCCTCCATGCTGAACTTAGACGAGATCATGGAGAAAACCCTCGGGACCCTTACTGAGGCCATGTATCTTGACTGGGGCTATGTGATGCTCATGGACGATGTTGGGCGCAAGTTTAGCGTACGCAGTCAAATGGGCACGCAATCAATGGAAAAGGGTTTATCAATTGATGAATCGAGTCCTCTTGTTCTGGAGCTGGGCCGTCAAAAGAGTGAAGTAACCCGTTACAATCTTGAAGAATGCTCACACGCTTGTGATGATGAGCCCCGTTTCAAGGAAGATTTCAACACACTGGATGGGACTGTGATCATACCTATGGTCTTCAAAGGGGCAATAAACGGACTGCTCGTCCTGGGAAACAAGAAATCAGGCGATCTTTTCACAGCACAAGATCTTGAACTCCTTCGCACCCTGGCAAACCAGTGCGCAATTTCTATCGAGAACGCCAAGGCTTATCAAGTAATCGAGAATCTGAACGTGAACCTCGAGACCATGGTGGAAGACAGAACCGAAGCGCTCAAAAAGGCCCTGGAAGAAAAGGAGAAGACACAAGATCTCCTTATCAGATCCGAAAGCCTGGCTGCCGTGGGTGCGCTCGTGGCAGGTGTTGCACACGAACTGAACAACCCACTGGCCAGCGTCTCGAGTCTGGTTCAGTCAGCCGTTGAAACCATGGAAGAAATGCCTTCGAAAGAGGTCATCGGATCAGAAGATGGAGTTGAAGAAAAGGAGGAGCTGGTCGATGACCTGAAATTTAGCCTGAAAGAATTAAATCGTGCCAAAGATATTGTGGCAAGCCTCCTCGGGATATCCCGACAGACCGAGGAATACTCCGAACCTGTTGCAATGAATGACGTGTCAAAAAACGCCCTGAAGGTTCTCCACAACCAGTACAAGCACACCGGCATTGAGGTTATTGAGACTTACGCGGACGATTTGCCTGAGATTAGGGGAAACTTTGCCAACCTGGGGCAGGTGTGTCTGAATATTATTACCAACGCAATCCAGAGCGTCGAGAATGATCACGGGAAAATCGTGTTAAAGACCGGATACGACAAGTCCAAAGACATGGTGAGCTTTGAATGTGAAGACAATGGCCATGGAATTCCCGAAGATGTCATGAAGGATATGTTCAAACCTTTTTTTACGACCAAGGATGTAGGTAAAGGAACCGGCCTGGGCCTATATATCTCCTATGAGATAGTCCGTCGGCACAACGGCAATATTTTTGCGGAAAATAACGCCCAGGGTGGTGCCACCTTCAGGGTGGAATTGCCTGGTTAGGGAAAAGAGCAGGGAGCAGGGAGCGGGGAGCAGGGAGTATGGTGAAGTGCTATTGCCCGTGCCCCATGCCCTATGCTCCCTGCCCTTTACACCATAAGCGCTAAGTTGTTTTGTAAACATTCATAGGTTACATTAATGCCGTACGGAATTGTTATGAAAGATGAACGTCGAACATCGAACATCGAATAATGATGTCGCTCCGCTTCTCAAATTTTATAAAATTTAAAAAAAACCAATACCGAACATTCAACGGTTATTTTTGTTTCTTCATCTTTTCCCATTCAAGATTCGATGTTGGACGTTCGATGTTCGATGTTCATTAATCCATCCGGTGCAAATATCACTTAGCGCTTATGGCCCTTTACCCCCTGCCCCCTGCCCCCTGCTCCCTGCCCCCTGCTCCATGCTCCATGCTCCCTGCTCCATGCTCCCTGCCCCCTGCTCCCTGCTCCCTGCTCTTTGCACAGCATGTTGGGCGGCCATGCGTATGGCGGCTACCAGGCTTGCGGGGTTTGCTTTGCCCGCACCTGAAATATCATAGGCCGTGCCATG
>JAUVJO010000178.1 GCA_030592345.1 Deltaproteobacteria bacterium | reverse complement strand
GAGAATACATTGAAGATCAAGTTAAGACCCTGGTCAGGAGCCCTGAGTGTGGCACCACGCATTACAACCTTGCTATTGGGCTGATCGCGGAGAGCAGGTGGGATGAGGCCGTGGAGGAACTTATGGCCGCCGTAAATGAATGCCCCACACTTGGAGAGGCCTATGTGGCCCTGGGCGGCATCTTCTTTCATAAGGGAGACCTGGACGCGTGTATCAGCTTTAACCAGCGGGCCATCGCGGTCAGGCCGAAATTTGCCCAGCCTTACGGAAACCTGGGTTTTGTATATGTTCAGAGGGGTGATCCCGAGGGGGCTATTGAGTTACTGGAAAAAGCGGTCTCCATTAACCCGGAGTTTATACAGGCCTACAGCACGCTTGCGAGTGCTTATTTTATGCAGGGCCGACTGGACGAAACTATCTCTGCTGCCAACAAGGCCCTGGCCCTCGATCCCAACTTTGCGGTTGCTCACAATAACCTTGCACTGGCCTATTTTGAGAAAGGGGATCATCAGCAGGCTGTTGAACATTGCGACAAGGCCCTGGCCAACGGATTTGAGGTCGAGCAGACGTTTTTGAAAGAACTGGAAGCGTATCGGTAGTTATTGGGTACCCGTTCACGGTTCATTGTTGTCCGTACCGTCCTCATGCGTTTTTCTGATTGCAGAAGAGTGCCTAAAGTGAACTAAAGTGTCTAAAGTGAGCTAAAGTGTCTAAAGTGAGCTAAAGTTGAGGACTTGAAGATATTATTATAATAAAAAGCGGTCTTTAGTCCTATAATTTTAGGCACTTTAGCTCACTTTCACTTCAAAAAAACACAGTTAATGGCCGTTCGGAGCATATTATTCCTAATTTGATAAACGCATCTTGCAATCTTTGACCGTCGTCCACCAACCCCAAATCAAGTACCTCTCCCCATCCCCTCACGGGCCGGTTCCCTTTAGTGACCTTATGTTCAAGGCTCCCATTCGTCTGTCTCGTTCCCAAGCCTACCCGGAACACAGCCCGGCCTTAAGCTATGGCCGGTATTTTAAGGGAATCACTGATGTTATATCAAAAGACGCCTTCAAGCTGTTAGTCGATGCTACCGGAAGGCAACTGGCAAGAGATATTACGTTGGCCGATATTAGGGAGATCCTGATCTATGCGGAAAAGCACGGCAGCGACTACCACCCGGCCAGAGTCGAGGTGATGGTCGGTGATGTTTGCACTCCGTTTGTCATGAACGTCGCTGCTACGGCAAGGGGAAAGGCCCAACTTTGTCGTGAGTTTGACATCTTGCAGCACCTGAACAGCAAGTACGATTTCCCCTTTTTACCACGGGCGTACTTTCAGGGGGAATGTTCTTATGATTCAGAGCAGGATGGGAAAACTGAGACCTCTCTGCTCATGTTTTTTGCAGAGTGGTTTCAGGGATACCACGAATTCCACCTGTCTATTAATATTATTGAGAAAAAAGACGATTCCCAGAAGCTGGTCGTTTGGGATACGGACAAGGGCCATCGCTACCTTCCTCGACAACAGGCATGGCAAATATACAGTCAAGCGGCCCAAATCCTGACCCTCTATTATGATATCGAGACCTTTGAACAGATCTTTCCCTGGCATCATGCGGCAGGGGATTTCATCGTGAAAGGAGTGGAGAAATCCCTCGATGTGAGACTGGTCACTGCAAGACAATATGCCCCCATGCTGGAACGGTCCGAGGGGGTTTCGGCCTATGATGCCTTGCTCTTTTTTCTGTTGAACCTCTCTCTCAGGATGCGGCTTGACCGCCTTGATGGTGTGGGCGCTGTTGCATTGGCGGATGATGATTGCGTGCATGCGACCCTGGATGGGTTTGTAAAGGGACTCAGGATGAAGCAAGGCAAGGGGCTTGTTGATGCGAAGTTTGTCAATCGATTCCTTCAATATTTGGGCTCTCTTTCCAAAGAAGATGTATCAGATGGATTCCATGCCCTGATCGATGCCTGCGATCAAGCTGCCCCGGACATCCCTGTGATTAGAGCCCATCTTGAAAGGCATGTCTCGAAATTCCATCTGGTCCTTCAAGGCATCGGAGATTCGCAAGTCCTCACGTAACTTTTCAAAAAGTTCGAGCAGTTCTTGATCCCTCTCCCCGCAGGCATTTCCTCTTGTCTCCTCCGGCAATGCGGTTGCCTCGATCCATAGACACATTCAGCTTCAGTCGTCTGGAGCAAGGCAACCGTGTTGCCGGAATAGATGGCAGGCGGAAGAGGCGCCATCCCGAGGTTATTGAGAAGTTACGTCCACACCACGTAAAGTATGTAAATAGAACGTATAATCCAAAGGTTTTTTTTGTTGACAAATGGCGCAAATAGGTCTATAGGGGGTCTCTGGACTACTACAGAAGCATGTTTTCATCCTTAGTTAGCAAGAACCTTTCAGCATAATTAATACCCATTTTTTCTCTGTGCCATTTATTACAATACACAGGGAGCATACGACATTGAGAGGAGGTGAAGGCCTACACTTTTGTGCGGAAACGAGCTACAGAAGCATATTACTAATAAAAAAATGGAGGTGGAACAATGGTTGAATTTAGACACAAAACTCCTCTGATCGACCAACTGGAAACAGGGCCGTGGACGAGCTTTGTTTCAGACATCAAGCGCGAACACGAGTCCAGAATGGAGAATCCAAAAGGGATCGATTATCAGTTTAACCAGGATTGTTGTGATGACCTTCTGGGTGTGCTTGAATTATCGTATGACCACGGCAGGACCCACTGGAAGCACGGCGGCATTGTCGGCGTGTTCGGATACGGCGGTGGCGTCATTGGCCGGTACTGTGACCAGCCCGAGATGTTTCCGGGTGTTGCGCACTTTCACACGATGCGTGTTAATCAACCCATGGGGCACTTTTACTCCACTAAGTACTTGGAGCAGCTCATGGACCTGTGGGAAAGACGCGGCAGCGGTCTTACCAACATGCACGGTGCCACAGGTGACATCATCTTTCTTGGGACGAGCACACCCCAGTTAGAAGAGGTCTTCTATGAATTGACCCACAACATAAACCAGGACCTGGGTGGTTCAGGGTCGAACCTCAGGACCCCGTCTGATTGCATGGGTCAGTCCATGTGCGAGTTTGCGTGTTTCGACACGCAGGAGATCTGTTACCAACTGACCATGGAATATCAGGACGAGTTGCACCGGCCCGCGTTCCCGTATAAATTCAAGTTCAAGTTTGACGGCTGCCCCAACTGCTGTGTGGCCTCTATTGCGCGGTCTGACATATCCTTTATCGGGACCTGGCGCGATGATATCCGCATTGACCAGGAGGCGGTCAAGGCTTATGTGGGTGGAGAATTGAAATCGAATGCCGGCGCACATGCAAGCCGTGACTGGGGTCCGTTCGACATCCAGAAAGAGGTGATTGGCCTTTGTCCCACCCAGTGTATGTCCTGGGATGGCAGCAAGCTCGAAATCAATACCCCCGAATGTACCAGGTGCATGCACTGCATCAATGTGATGCCCAGGGCGCTTCGAATCGGTCTTGACACAGGTTGTTCTTTACTGCTTGGCGCAAAGTCCCCGATCCTGGATGGCGCCCAGATGGCCACGCTGGTTGTGCCATTTATAAAGGTAGAGCCGCCCTATGACGAGATCAAGGAAACAGTCATCGAGCCAATCTGGGATTGGTGGATGGAAGAAGGCAAAAACCGCGAGCGCCTTGGCGAGCTGATCAAGCGCCAGGGTATGCAGAAGGTCCTGGAGGTGACAGGATTTAAGGCGATTCCGCAGATGATTCAGGAGCCCCGGTCCAACCCGTACGTCTTCTGGAAAGAAGATGAGGTTCCCGGCGGTTTCAAGCGCGATATCAACGAATTCAGAAAATATCATCAGAGATAGGGGGTGACAATTATGGCGTTTATTTCTTCAGGATATAATCCCGATAAACCGATGGAAGACAGAATCACGGATATTGGACCGAGATACTATGAAGAGTTCTATCCACCGGTCATCAAGAAAAACAAAGGCAAATGGCTGTATCACGAGATTCTTGAGCCTGGCATTGTAGTTCATGTGGCTGAAAGCGGGGACGAACTCTATGCGATCCGCTGTGGCGGCTGCCGTCTTATGAGCGTATCTCACATCCGGGAGATCATGGAAATTGCCGACAAGTACAGCGACGGCTATGTCCGGTGGACTACCCGGAACAACATAGAGTTCATGACAGACAGCAAGGACAAGTGCATGGCCCTAAAGGCCGACGTGCTGGCCCGGAAACAACCCGGCGGCTGTTACAAGTTCCCCATAGGGGGCACTGGTGCTTCGATTACTAATATCGTACACACCCAGGGGTGGATTCATTGCCACACGCCTGCCACGGATGCCTCGGGCACGGTTAAGGTCACGATGGACACCCTGTTCGACCAATGGGAAAACATGAAGCTTCCGGCCAAGCTCAGGGTTTCAATGGCCTGCTGCCTGAACATGTGCGGTGCGGTCCACTGCTCGGATATTGCCATCCTGGGTTACCACCGCAAGCCGCCCTTGGTTGACCATGAATACATTGACAAGATGTGTGAGATTCCTCTTGCCATTGCGGCGTGTCCCACGGCAGCCATCAAGCCGTCCAAGATCGACTGGAACGGCAAAAAGCTGAACACTGTGTCTGTTAACGAAGAGCGGTGCATGTTTTGTGGTAACTGTTACACCATGTGCCCGTCCATGCCTCTTGCCGATACAGAAGGTGATGGTATCGTGCTTATGGCAGGCGGCAAGATATCAAACAGGATAGACGCACCTAAGTTCTCCAAGGTCGTTGTTGCGTTTATTCCCAATGAGATGCCCCGCTGGCCGACCATGACTGCAACAATCAAGAAGATGGTTGACACATATTCAGCGAACGCAAATAAGTACGAGCGGCTGGGCCAATGGGCAGAAAGGATCGGTTGGGAAAAATTCTTTGAGAAGTGTGAGCTTGAGTTTACTCATCATCTCATTGATGATTTCCGTGACCCGGCTTATTATACCTGGCGTCAGACAACCAACTTTAAGTTTACCTAAACAAAAAATAGATAACGATAACCTATCAACCTGATCCTAACCCTCTCCCCCAGGGGAGAGGGTCGGGGTACTGGTAAATACTTAGCATATTTGAAAAGAGGCAAGAAATGGACGAAGAAGCAGCCAAAAAGTTAATTGTAGAAACGCTCGAAAAAAAGAAGGGCAAGTCCAAGTTTTATCTGAAGGACTTTTACAAGATGTTGCCCGATGAGAAGCCGAGAACGGTAAAGAACCTGGTCAACAAGATGGTCGGCGAGGAAACCCTCGAGTATTGGTCCAGCGGGAGTACTACGCTGATCGGTCTCAAGGGGGTAGGCAAGCAGGCCGGGTCAGAAGACGAGGATTAGTCTCGTTCTTGAAAGGCTCTTCCCTCGATTTGAAGCAACCATGGTTTTTTCTCACTAACAAGAAACCAAACGCATGGCTTTTCCCCGGATTTTGATTGCTGCCCTGCGCGGGGGTTCGGGGAAGACGATTGTCTCTCTAGGATTTATCGCATCCTGTCGAAAGCGCGGGATGGTCGTTACCCCTTTTAAGAAGGGACCGGATTTTATTGACGCGGGCTGGCTGGCCTTGGCGGCCGGCCAACTGTGTCATAATCTGGATACCTTCTTGATGCCTGCCGAAAATATTCTCCTTTCTTTTTCGAGCCGCATGCTCGCCGCTGACCTTGCAGTTATTGAAGGAAACCGTGGCCTTTACGACGGTATCGACCTTGAAGGGAGCACCAGCACCTCGGAACTCGCCAAGCTCCTTAAGGCCCCGGTAGTACTTGTCGTTGATTGCACCAAAAGCACACGCACAGTGGCTGCAATGGTCCTGGGCTGTGTTCAATTTGACCCGGACGTCAACATTTGTGGCGTGATCCTGAATCGGGTCGCCGGCACCCGCCATGAGTCGATCCTCCGAAGGAGTATTGAACAATTCTGCGCAATTCCTGTCCTTGGAGCCATACCCAAACTCAAAGCAGAAGCCTTTCCGGAAAGGCACATGGGCCTGGTCCCCACGCCTGAGCATGGCTGGGCTGACGAGTCGGTCGAAAAAGCGGCAGATATGGCTCAGCAATATCTCGACCTGGACATGCTACTTGGCATAGCAAGAGATGCCCCTCATCTAACGGCCAATCAAATCCTCCCTGCCCCCCCTTTAAGAAAGGGGGGAATTAGGCGGACTTCTAAAGAAGCGCCGCCTCGCATCGGGGTCATCCGCGATGCTGCCTTCCAGTTTTATTACCCTGAAAACCTGGAGGCACTTGAAGCAGCCGGGGCCGAGATAGTTGTCGTAAGCGCTCTGGCTGATACAAAGCTTCCTACTCTGGACGGGTTATACATTGGAGGTGGTTTTCCCGAGACTCAAGCACAAGCCCTGGCTGAGAATATGGCGTTTCGTGAGGCTGTGCTTGGCCTTGCAGAAAATGGGCTTCCGATCTATGCTGAATGTGGCGGGCTCATGTATTTGGGAGAAAGCCTGGTCCTGGAGGGTGCGACTTATCCCATGGTGGGGCTGCTTCCTGTAGTCTTCGGGTTCTCGAAACGGCCGCAGGGACACGGCTACACGATCTTTGAAGCTGTATGCCCCAACCCTTATTTCAAGCCCGGTATGCAGGTTCGCGGCCATGAGTTTCACTATTCGCACGTCTTGAGCTGGCGAGGCAAATCAGAAGACCTGGCCTTTCGGATGGTCCGTGGGGGAGGGTTTGATGGTGAACGCGACGGCCTTTGCTACAAGAACACGCTTGCCACTTATTCCCACATCCACGCCCTGGGAACGCCTTCCTGGGCCGAGGCCATGGTTGAGGCGAGTGGGATGTATCGAAGGGGTGGGGGATAGGG
>JAUVJO010000188.1 GCA_030592345.1 Deltaproteobacteria bacterium | reverse complement strand
CTCGCCTCACGGTCACGCCCATACGCATCAACCTCCTCTCTTCTTGGGCGGTTTCTTTGCAAAAAAAGTCTTTGAGGGTGTCATTCAAGAATCCGAAAAAAGAAGACGGACCGATCATTGACAAGAAAAAGAATTTGTTGTACTAATTTTGAAAAACGTACCCACCTTAGCGAAAGGGAATAAATGGCACACAAAATAGCTGCTCTGCTCATTTGTGATGCGGCGGCAACAGGACCTGACGGAAAGATTACTTTATACGGACTTTTTGACGTCATTGGTTGTCACAAACTGCCTTTGAGATACCCTCAATTCACCGTCTATTGGAAACTCCTTGCAGACCGGTTGGGCAAGATTTCTGTGCGTATTGAAAAGCCCGATGGCTCCCCCTTGTTGAGCTTGGACCCGTTTGAATTGCAGAAGAATCCTTTTGGCAGGCACCAAGGAGTCTACACCCTGACAGGGGTCGAATTTCCTGTTTCAGGGGATTATAAAGTGCTTTTGTTGCTAAATGACACCGAGGAAATAGAATCGACTACGTTAACAATTCAAAAAGTTGGACCTATGCAATAGGTGATATTATGTCAAATGATACAAAAGCCTTGGGTCAAATACTAAGGAGTTCCAACCCTGCCATATATCAGTCGTACGGGGACTTGGGGTGTTTCTCGTTGAGAGACCCTAAGCCATTGTCGGAAGAAGAAAGTTCAGCAGAATGTGTAAGACCCAACATAGCCCCAAGTAGCTCATTTCATTTTTGTGCTTTCCCTGCCCCTGAACTTACTCCGCGACACGCCCTTTATGATTTCTCGGTCGAGGTTTCAAAAGTCCAAGAGGTAAAGGCTGTTGCTTCCCAAATCGAAAACGACATCATCAGGGTATGGACCTTCATCTCAAAGAGAGACAAAGCCGTTCGAAAATCTATATATAAGAAGGAATTGTATTTGATGGATAAGTACCCAGAGATGGTTTTCGATTTCAATGTGGTTAGTATTCGGAGTTTTTCAGAGCCGTTTATTCCGCAAAATCTTCATGGTTCTCTCAGCTTCTATAGAAACGTAAATGGCGACTAAAGAACAACATCTGAAAAAGGCTGAGCACAATGAAGCTTTCTTCAATGAATTTGAAATAGACGCAACCCCATATTTGGACTGGGTGGTTACGGGCATTTTTTACTCTGCCATACACTACATTAGGGCAGTAGCTGCTAAGCACAGATTTATAAACATTTCGTCTTACGGTGAAATCGATCGTATGTTTAGTACTGTTTCCATCTTCAAAAGAAATTCGGATGTTTATATTGACTACAGGCAGCTTAAGGACGATTCAAGAGCAGCTCGATATGAGATAACACCCTTTTCCGCTACAGAGGTTATTGGGCTTAGAGACCAAGAATTCAAAAACATAAAGTCGTTCGCTCTGACAAACCTTTAACTCTTTTTCCCGGTCCTTCCAATATCTTATTCTCCGTGCGTCGGACTATAATCGAAACAGGCTGTTTGCGCTCTGCTATCACGTACGGCTCCTTTGGGGCCCCGGATCAGAATAAAACCGCGATGAAAGTCAATATCCGTCCATTTCAGATTGAAAAGCTCACCACGACGCATGCCGGAGGTCGCGAGTTCGAGTCTCGTCGCTCCCGCCAAACAAAATCAACGGGTTAGTCAGTAAAGGCTAGCACATTACATCCGCAAACCCTGCCCTGGACTATTTCGGCTTCGGCGAGAGGCTAAAGCCCCCTTATCTTTATCAACGCATACTTGAAGCTTGTGAAGACGTCCTTGATGGGGGTCAGGGTAGCCACTCATTTCTTAGGGGCACTCCCGTAAATGCTTTTAACTATCTTACACAGTCTTGGACATTCACTCCGTTCAATGGTGCCAAGAAGGGCTTTTAGTGAGGCGACTGCTGGAGGGATATAAGCCTCGAAATCCTTCTTTCCTTTTACCTGGCTTAGAAAGGCGAAGGCCCCTAGTATCTGTAAGTTTCGATTGATGGCACAGTATTTATAGACATTAAGAAAAGCTGTGGGATCAACGGGCACAAAATTAGATAGCTTATTCAGATAGTAGGTCAGCAACTTTTTTTGGATGCTCTCGGGTAATTCAACGTATGGATCAATGAGCAATGAGGCCAAGTCATAGGCAAGGGGGCCGAGTCGTCCACCCTGAAAGTCGATGATATAATAATTGTGGCCTTTCACCAAGATATTGCGTGACTGGAAGTCTCTGTGGAGAAAGCCAGTATAGTCTGTTTTAAGAGCCTTTTCGGCTAATAGTTCAAATTCTTCTTTAAGGTCTTCGGCCTCCATCTCAAGACCTAGATAACCATTCAAGAATTCTCTCACAAAATATTCGGATTCCTTTTTGAGGATAAGATCTCTGTCATAGTGTGGCGTTTGATAGGTAAAGGCTGGATCAAATCCCTTTGCCCCCTCAATACCCATTGAAACCAGAGTGTCTATGATTGGCCCGTATAGGGCGAAAACCTTTGCGGGATCACTTGTGCGCCTGACAAGGGCCTGGAGGTCAAGGTCGCCTAGATCTTCTAAGGCAACAAGACCTGATTGCCGATCATAGGCATAGATGTGAGCTACTGAAATGCCCTTGTCATAAAGATGCCTGCCAATTGAAAAAAAAGAATCTGCCTCACATGTGTCATGTCCTTCCGGCAGGCCATGATCAACCAGGATGATAGATGGCTGTTGTAGGCGGCAGGGCAGGGCAGGGGTGGTGGACACACGATACCATGTGCGGTCCGAGCCATCCCCTTTGAGCCTGGACCAGACCAGGGTGCCCTCTTCAATCCCGGGAGCTGCCTTTCCCAGGACCTTTCTGGCCAGGGCTTCTCTTGTGGCCCCTTGATATCCCGCCAAAGTCCCTATGTCGTGCCAGTAGTGGTTGCGGACAACATAGGCTTTTGGTGTGATACCTGCCAGGATCATTTTGCAATAGACATCGATTATGCCGCCAGGGGTCTTTTCCGGGATAAAGCCTAAAACTTCTCGATCAAGAACCTGAATGCCTGTAAACGCCAGTTGACGATGAGTCACTTGTTCGGCCACGGTGTCGTCTGTTACTGGCCCAGGATAAAGACCTGCCGGAGGGCAGGGGGACGTGCGACCGAAACCCTTCACGTGATCCTTTAAGTCAATCCACACGTTATTAAAACGCGCACAGTCGTGAAGCACTAATGTCACAGGATGTTCGTGGCTAAGGTGAAACCGATAGACCTTGCCAAGGTCAATATTGGTAAAAATGTCGCTGTTCACCACCAGCAGAGGCTTCTCATCCCAGAAGTCTTCCACGTTTCTGATAGCGCCGGCAGTGCCAAGTATAACCGGCTCATAGCGCGTTTGGACGGGGATGCCATAATCCTTCCCCTTGACAAACCGATCAATCATCTCGGCCAGATGGTGGGTGTTGATGATTACCGCCTTGCACCCGGAGTCTTTGAGTCTTTGAATGAGGATATGGATCAAGGGTTGGCCAAGAACGGGGAAAAGCGGTTTTGGTTTCTTCTCGGTAAGCGGCAACAAGCGCGTGCCAAGGCCTGCTGCCAGGATCATGGCTTTCATGAAAAAAAGTGCCTAAAGTGCAGCTAAAATGAGTCCCGCCTTTAGCGGGATTAAATGGATTTAGGGATTCAAATAAGGAAGAAATTCAATTCTTGAATTCCTAAATATGGGTCGTTTATAACTTTAGTTCACTTTTATCTGTTCATTTTCCGCTTCAACTACTTTTGAACCATAAAACAGCCCAGGTATTTTTGGATGACCTGGGTGTAAAAACCAATACCTTCTTCGTCTTCGCTTCCTCGAATTCCTTTAAAATTGAAAAACGTCAAGCCATTCTCATAATTGACCTGAGAAAGGGCTTCTCTTCTTTCAATTTCGCGTTGTTTGTACAATCGTTTGCCCAACGTAAGGATTCTTTTCACGCGCTCTTTTTTGACGATTTCCCTGTTGCCGTATTTCTTGAGGACATTCAGGACAACCCAATATGATTCAAAATAAGTTTTTAGGAAGCTGGCGAAAAAAAGAAGCTTTCTAAAACCCGCTGAGGTAATATTGTACGTGTCCGGAAGCGTGCGGTGGGGCATAAGGATGGCATCATCCATGAACGCCTTAAGGGTTTTTCTGACCATATATTCAGGTGTCTTATCCGCGTCGTAGGCAAACTCGTACTTAAAGAAGTCCTGCAAGAAATTATAATCGGCGTGCAGGACCGATGCGGAGAACTGAAAAGCGTCATATGATAGTATCGCGATGGCAGTGTATGCGGCCGGAATAAAGAAATGGATGCAGTTGTTCTTATAGTATTCAAGATTTAAACGCTTGTTTTCAAGGGCCACAAACCTTTGGTCTGAAAACGCCGCGTCATCTTTGTCTTTGGTCTCTTGTTTTTCTATGAACTTACGGTTTTTGTAGATCGCCAGTACCTTTCTCACTGCATGCTCAATATCATCAAGGTTTTCCGACAGGTGCGCGTTATGGAAAACCAGATAGGTCAAATATGTCTCCACGTAAAGGAGAAGCTCGGTTTGCGTGAAGCTCTGCTTTGGATAGTTCAGGATGGCACAGGCCATAAGTGCCTCGGGTGTCACCACAGAGACACTGTTAATGCCATTGATGATCCGATAGGCCAGATTGCGACCCAAGGCATGGTACTCGGATCTTTCCATTTCCTGGAGCGATACATCTGACTGCGAGACCAATGCCTTGAGTGAAATAGGCTCATCAAATTGCACATACACCCTGCCGTGTCTCTTGTTTAGTAACTTGCGTACACGAATCAATTGACGAAAGCTCTCCTGCTTTTTCTTTTTCCCCTGCAGTTCTTCTAATAACGCGTTTTCTTCCAACAAGCGGTCATATCCAATGTAGACGGGTACAAACATCAAATCGTCACAGGCCCCGGTTTTATAGGCATCCGTGAGTATGGTGAGTAGCCCTGTCTTGGGAAGAACCATCTTGCCGGTTCTGCTCCGTCCCCCCTCAATGAAAAATCCAATATTGAAGCCCTGCTCAATGAGCATACGCACGTATTCTGAAAAAATCTGCGCATAGAGCCTTGCACCGTGGAAAGATCGTCTGACAAAAAAGGCGCCGCCCTTTTTGAAAAATGTTCCCATGGGCCAGAAGGAGAGGTTGCGCCCTGCAGCCACATGAGGGCAAGGCATGTTGTTTGCGTTGAGCAGGTAGGGCAGAACAAAGTAATCAAAATGACTCCTGTGGCAAGGAACAAACACAACGGGGGCCTTTGTGGCTGCGCTTTTTACGCGACTAAGCCCTTCCATATCGAGTACAATGCCGTCGAACATGGTTTTCCAAACCCAGCCGAATATCTTGCACGTGGCCTGAACAAAGGTGGGACTGTAATCTGCCGCGATTTCATCTAAGACTGCATCTGCTTTCTTCTGCAAATCAAACAGGTCCCTCTTGCCGGTCCGTGCGTATTCCGTGATGAACTTATGGAAACGCTCGTTTCTGAGGATGAGCTCTTTAAGTTCCTCCCGTGTCTTAAGGACCGGACCGGTGATACTCTGGCGGTGACGATTCATCTGATCCAGAAGCCTTTGTCTGAGAACAAACGAGAGCTGTTCCGGGTTGCGGTTCTGGTTGTCCGGTTCGTCAAGAAATGTCTTGACGATCAACGGATCAGAGATCTCGACAAAGGCCTTGTGGGGCTTTCGCACTATGGTCATCAAGCGCCGGAGCCGTCCGGGGTGTTCCTCGGTACCGAAAAAAATATCTGAAATACCCAGAGGGCCGTTTTGGGGCCGTTTGCTAAAAAGAAGCCATTGGGGGACAATATAGATTGGATGAGAGACCTTGTGCTGAAGCTCAATCAGGAAGCCGAGCGGATCATGTTTGGCTTTGACGAATCTGCGGTAAAACCCCTTGCGGTCCACCAGCGACAGGAACCCCGTACGCCCAGCTTTCAGTTCACGCTCCATAAACCCTGACGTGTAAGGATTACGCAGGGTTTTGTGGCAGCGCAAATGGTCTAATTGCCCCAGGACAATGCGAATAAGGCTTGAGATCCTTTTCCAGAACAATACACGGTATTCAAAGCCGATTTGCGGAAAAGGGAGCCCTTCCTCTTTGTATCTGATATTATAGAATAAATACTCGAAGTTGCTCTTATACTTGGACGCATAAACGATGATCCCCTCCTTTTGGAGTGCTTTTACATGCGCAGCCTGGGTAGGGTTCAAGGAAACCTGGGAGAAGACTGACTTCAGGATCAAGGACGAAAAGAACCCCCAAGTCCTTGGCAGGCTGCACGCATACTGGTCATCATGGCCATGAGCGAACTTGGCCCACCATGTTTTTGTTTTCGCCTTGATGCGATTAAGCATTTGCATGACATTAGCACCTATAAGTCACAAATTTGCAAACTTATGATTTTGCATTGGTAGATCCTTTAATCGTTGGCGAAGCAGGGCGGCATTTCGGTTGGGTCAAACGGTTGGGGTTGCGCAGCTCGAATCGGGAATCGGTATTCGTAGAGCGGCCCGCCCTGGCGCGACAGAAGGTGGATAATGCCACGGAGAGAAAAACCCGGTCTGGGCCAGGGTTAAGGATAAATTCGCACAGCCAATAAAAGGTTTTCACGAT
>JAUVJO010000342.1 GCA_030592345.1 Deltaproteobacteria bacterium | reverse complement strand
TATAAGGAGATTATTACAATGAAAAGACCCTTTTTTATGATTTTGGCAGGCGTTTTCTTTGTATTTATCACTTATGTAAGTACAGCATTTGCCTCTTCACCAAAAAAGATATTCTGTGTGCAGAGTTATGAAGAAGGAGTTGGCTGCGGGGCAAGGATTGAGGCAGGGATGGTCAAGACTTTAAAGGATCTGGGCTATGAGGAGGGCAAGGATATAGATCTCTTTCACTTCTATATGGAGACCAGACACAAGTATATCAAATTGGAAGAAGTGCGGCTGAGGGGCGAGCTTGCCTTGAAGGAGATAGAAAGAGTTGATCCGGATCTTGTGGTGATTTTTGACGACAATGCCTGTGAACACGTAATGCTTCCTCTGGCTAAGAGCAAGTACCCTATTGTCTTTTCAGGTATGAATGTTCGCCCTGAGTATTATGACAACATGACAGATTTCATGGTAACCCGAGAGCATCCGTCATACAATATTACCGGGGTCACAGAGGAAGCTCCTTATGAGGCAACTATCAAGTTGGTAAAAGAGATAGTCCCCGCTGCCAAAAAGATGGCGACCATTTCATCAACAGGTGCTCGATTCTTGCTCCTGATGGCTAAGGATTTTGAAGAAAAGATCAGTGCGCATCCAGAGGACTATCCAATAGAACTTAAAAAAATAGAGTATATACGCACTTTCAAGGATTACAAATCACTAATAGAAAAATTTGAAAAGGCTAGTGATATTGATATCATATTTAACTTTGTCCTTACTACCCTGGAAGACGACAACGGTAAGGGGTTACCGGTAAAGGACGCCTTGAGGTGGATGGTCAAGAACCAAAAGAAACCAGGCTTTACCTGGCTGGCCGACTGGGTCCCGATGGGATACCTGTGCTCGGCAGGGATTGATCTTCCCAAGTGTGGAAGCCAGGTGGCGCAGAAGGTGGTTCACGTTCTCAACGGGAAAAAGCCGGGTGACATTCCCATAGAAACGCCAAAAGATTTGTATATTGCACTGAATCTGGCAAGGGCTGAACAATTGGGGATCAATATTCCAGTGCATATTTTGGAGGCAGCAGAGAAGACGTATCGCACCATGAGTGTGTATCCCGAGTATAAGATGGCAGGGGATTAGTATGAGGAAACCTATTTTTTATACGTTGAGGTCAAAGCTCATCTTGGCCGGTCTATTGATATTGTTATTTCCCATGACCGTTGCCACTTTTTATGCCATTGAATCCTTTGATAGATATATAAGAGAGGAGATGCAAAACGAGCTCCGTTCCAGTCTTACGACCTCTTCTCTCATATTTGAGAATCACAAGCAGAGATTAAAGTCTATTGTCCATGGCATCTCTATTGATAACACCTGTAAAGTTACACTAAATTTGGGTGTAAAGGCCCAACTCGCCGGACACATATCACGTCTGTTCAAAGAGTATGATCTCGCCATTTTGATTATAACCGATGACAAGGGACAAGTCATATGCCAGGGAGGCGACTTGGATTTTACTGGTCTGGACCTCTCTACCCATAATCTTATAAAAAGAGCTCTTAGTGGGGAATCGGTAATATCCACAGAAATAGAGCCTGATCCTGGCCTGTTTAGGGAGACTTCTTATGATGACTCTCTTGTCGCATCTGGCAACTCTGCACTTATGATTGAAGCAGGAGCACCTATTTTTCTCAGAAATAAACTTATTGGTGCCGTGCTGGCAGGTTACTTGCTAAATAACAACACAAACATTGTAGAGAATATGAAAAAGGTGACTGGTGGAATGGAATGCCTTATCCTGATGAGAGATAAGATTATATCATCCACTTTTTTCGTTAAAAAGGGACTTTCACTGGTTGGCAAACACCTTCTTTTAGGCCTGGATAGGGGAAACAGCTCTGAAATAAAACAGGTGGAACTACTGGGGAATAGATATCTCTTTGCTTTTCAAAGAATAAAAAATATCAACAATGAAAATGTCGGACTCTTAGGGGTTGCCTCACATTTAGAGAGAATGGAGGTGATGATAAGCGCGACCAGAAACAGGATGCTTTTGATATCTGCTGGCGGCGTGTTGTTTGCCATCATCCTGACCGTCCTCTTATCCAGGAGAATAGTTGGTCCTATTAAGGCTGTTGTCGTTGCCATGGATGCCATGGGGGAAGGGAAGCTGAGCCATCGCGTGACAATCCGGCAAAAGGATGAAGTGGGAAAACTGATTGACGGTTTTAACCGGATGGCCGATAGCCTTTGTGAAAGGCAACTTCAGCTCGAAAACGAGAAAAGGACTGCACTGGAGGCCAGTAGGCTGAAGAGTGAATTCCTTGCCAATATGAGTCATGAGATACGCACACCCATGAATGGGATCATCGGCATGACTGACCTGGCCCTGGGCACGGATCTGACCAGAGAGCAGAAGGAATACTTGGAGACAGTGAAGATCTCTGCGGATTCCCTTCTTGCCCTTCTGGACAGTATCCTGGATCTTTCCAAGATCGAGGCCGGCCAGGTCGAGCTGGAGGAGATCGCATTTGACCTGCGTACCACATTGGAGGCTGCTACTGACATGCTGGCAGTGAGGGCACACGATAAAGGATTGGAGCTGGCCTGTCACTTAAAACAGGACGTACCCACAGCCATGGTGGGTGACCCTCTTCGATTGCGGCAGATTATTATTAATTTGGGGGGAAATGCTATTAAATTTACGGATAAGGGAGAGGTGGTCATCCGGGTGGAGGTGGAGAAGGAAGAGGAATCTTCCGTTTTTTTGCATTGTATGGTTTTGGACACGGGCATCGGGATTCCTCCTGACAAGACGGAGACAATCTTTAAGAGTTTTACCCAGGCGGACGGTTCCACAACCAGGAAGTACGGAGGCACAGGGTTAGGCTTGGATATATCCAGGAAGTTCGTGGAGATGATGGGGGGGCGCATCTGGGTGGAGAGCGAGGTGGGCAAGGGGAGCACTTTTCATTTTACGGCACGTTTTGGGTTGGGCCGCGAAGAGTCAAAGGAAGTGGCGCGTATTCAGGAGGTGAACCTTTCGGGCGTGAAAGTACTCATCGTGGATGACAACGCCACCAACCGCCTGGTTGTCAGGGAGATGACATCCTCCTGGGGTCTTGTGCCAGTGGAAGCTGTAGATGGTAAGGAGGCCCTTGCTGCGATGGAAAAGGCATTTGAGGCGGGCAGCCCTTACCGAGTCCTTTTGTTGGATTTGCAGATTCCGGGCATGGACGGATTTGAGGTGGCAGAAAGGGTCAAGGCGAGGCCTTTTGGAGCTGATGCGGAAATTATCCTGCTCACCTCTGTAGGGCAGAAAGGGGATACAAGGCGTTGTAAGGAGCTGGGGATATCAGGCTATCTGCTCAAGCCCGTGAAGCAACTGGAGCTTTTGGAGGCCATTACAATGGCCTTGGGGCAGCCCTCTCGTGAGGGCGGCCCGGTGATTACCCGCCACATTATCCGGGAGGCCCGCAGGAAGCTTAGCATCCTTCTGGTCGAGGACAATATCGTTAATCAGAAGCTGGCCATGAAGATATTAGAGAAGCGGGGTTATCGGGTTGCTGTGGCCTCGAACGGCAGGGAGGCTGTGGATGCGTTTGAGGGAGGGTGTTTTGACCTGATCCTGATGGACGTGCAGATGCCGGAGATGGACGGCCTCGAGGCCACGAGATTGATTCGGGAAAAAGAAGCGGAGGGTAACAAACACATTCCCATTGTGGCGATGACTGCCCATGC
>JAUVJO010000279.1 GCA_030592345.1 Deltaproteobacteria bacterium | reverse complement strand
TGAACCGCTGAATCCCGCCTGTGGCGGGACCATTTCAATTGATACCTAACCAGCCAGCTACTTAAGGCATTGGAGGCCGAAGTTCAGCGGTTCACCTTGCCCGGAGGCTTGTTGTCATAACCTCAAGCGTACCCGGACTTTTTGAGAAGTTACTCGTCGGCGTATTACAATACAGCCTCCTCCCTCTGGCCTTGTGAAATTTAATATGTGAAAGTCTATAGTACCCATGTCGGTGCCAATGAATCTTGATAATATTGCCATTGTCCTTCATCGGCCAAGGTATCCTGAAAACATAGGTGCATCTGCCCGCACAGCCCGCAACATGGGTATCAAGCAATTGATTGTGGTGGAGCCCCGTGACTGCGACCTCACCAGGGTGCTCAAGATGGCCACCCATTTTGCCGCCGACCTTGTGGAAGCCATGGAGGTTTTTGAAGACCTAAAAACGGCACTGGCCCCTTTTCAGTATGTGGTGGGCACAACAGCACGCGTGGGGGGCATGCGAAGTACGATCTCAAGCCCCAGGAAACTGGCCGAAAAACTCGTTCCCATATCTCAGAAAAACCGCGTAGCCCTTGTCTTTGGCACTGAAAGCTCGGGGCTCACGAATGCTGAATTGCGTCTCTGTCATGCGGTGGTGACAATTCCAACAGCAGAGTTTACATCCATAAACCTTGCCCAGGCCGTCATGGTCCTTTGCTATGAGATGTTTCTGGCCAGCCGCAAGGATACGACTCCCTTCACACGCCGGCTGGCCACGCGCCACGAACTTGAGGACATGTACGAACACCTAAAAGAGACCTTCATAAATATTAGTTTTATCAACCCTGAAAACCCTGACTATTGGATGCAGCATATCCGGCGTTTTTTTTCCCGCCTGGACATGCGGGCGAGGGATGTCAAGATGATGCGGGGCATATGCCGTCAGATCGAGTGGTATGGATCGAGAAAAGAAACTGCCAAGATTCAAAGATCGAACGGCAAAGAAGCTCCAAAAGTCCAATAATAGAAAGGCTTTGATCTTCAAGAAAGGACCTGCTCGATTATCGAAGAACAATGCCAACGCCAAATCTTCCTGTCTTTCCCTTGGCATGTCTGTGAGAAAAAAACAGGTCCGGATGGTCAAAAGTGCAGACCTTTGCCAGTTCGACGTTTTTCTCAGGGATACCGGCTTGGAGAAGCTGCTTTAGGTTGGCAGCCTGCAAATCAAAATATCCCTTACCATCGGCAGATTCCTTCCTGATATAGTCTTTTTTGGTTCCAAAGACACGTTCGACCTGAGAAACGACCTCTTGGCCCACTTGATAACAACACTGGCCTATGGACGGCCCAATGCCGACAACAATGTCTTCTGGCGAGCAACCAAATTTTTCGTGGAGGACCTTCACAGTTTTTGGGGCTATCAACTGAAGTGTCCCCTTCCACCCTGCATGAGCCACGCCGATCACCTTCCTTGTCGGATCATACATGAGAATCGGCACACAGTCAGCCACTAGAACCATTGGGCAAACCCCTGGCACGTCGGTCACCATGGCATCTGTTGCATCAATTGCTCCTTTGTAATCAATAGACCCTTTTCCTCGCAGTTCTTCTGAAACAATCTTCACATGGCAGTCATGAATTTGCTTGGCGGTGGCCAGGCTGGTCAGTGAAAGCCCGAGGGCTCCGGCAAGTAGTTTGCGGTTCCTGAGCACATCTTGCGGATTATCACCTATGTTGAACGACAGGTTAAAAGAGTCGTAAGGCGTGTTACTATAGCCACCCGTGCGCGTTGATACGAAGTGACCGATCTCTTCATATCTGAGGAGGTTTTCGAAAAACCATATGGATAATGAATTGATTTTCTTCTCGATCATACGTAAAGGTTCGGTTGACCTGTTGGCCGGTAAGTGAAGAGGAAAAAAAGTTTTACCGCAGAGGACGCAAAGAGCGCAGAGAAAAAATGAACTTAGGGGCTCCGCCCCAATTGGAATAGTGGAATGTCGAAGATCCCGTCTTTAGCGAGATTGATTTCAAAAGGAGGTTTCCAATTGGGGCGAAGCCCCTAAGTTCGGTCATAAAGCAGATTGTCCCAGTCGATAGACTTAAAGGTCTTGCTGAGGACATGGTCGTCTTCAACCGTGTTAAAGGTCAAGTTTTCAAAAACCCTGGAGGCGATTTCGTGAACTGGTGCCACGGGGATAATATCATCGTTTTTCCCATGATAAATGATAACAGGCAAGTCGGTCCTTTTTTGTAAATACGGCTCAAATACGTCAAGAACGATGGCTGGTGCCAAAAGAATGAGCCTTCTTACTCTCTCTTGATTATTGAATGCAAATATTGCAGCCATCAACCCCCCATAGCTTGAACCAACCATAATCAAGGATCTCTCTTGAGAAAGGAGGCTGTTTAGTTTATCCATCCGTTCATCAAGAGTGCCGTGGAAATCATCGATGAGCATGTCAGGGTACCTTTCCCGAAAAAAAACGCCCTTGGTTCCGTGGCTGCTCCCTTCGAGGCCGTGAATAAAAACTCTTGTATCGTTCATGACTGACACCACCTTTGTTTTTGGATTCAAGCCTTTTTCAAAGTTCTGTCCTGAGCGTTTTCCAGACAGCCTCTCTTATCACATCACCGACACTGGTATAATCGGGTTCCTCATATGGAGCTTTGCCTCATTTTATTTTGCCATTTCCAATAAAGCGGCAGGCCACTTCAAGGGCATCCGCCGAATATGACAGCACTTCATCACAAGTCACCATTTCCACTTCGGCCATCAAGCAGCACGCCAAATGTAAAGCATCGAGGGTGCGAAGAGCTGTTTTTCTGGAAAAGATCCACTTTTGCGCCTGTAAATAGTGTTTCGTAGTGATAGAAAGCCGCCTGAACAGACCTGAACGGGTATCCTCTGCAAAGGCGTTTTCCACAAGATTGGCCTGAGCCTCAGTGATTTCCTTCATGCGGACCCAGCGGGAAAGGGCAGAAGCAAATTCCACTGCGGTAAGATCGCTGATGCAAACAGGAAATCTAAGGGACAACAGGAAATCCTGTATGGCCGGGCTTATTTCCTCCTCTCTATAGTAGGGCAGCAGTGCGCTGGTATCCAGATAGTAGCTGGCCCTAGCCTCGTTCATCGCGCATTTCCCGTATCAATTTTGCTGCTGGCACTTTCGCCGGAGGAACTTTGGCCCGCAGAGCGCTACGGTCAGGAAAACGTATCTTGCCTTTTTTAATTTCTGATGCCGGGATCAAGCGGGCTGTTGGTTTGCCGCGGCGCATGATGACGATTTCTTCTCCAGCCACCACCGCATCCAGCAGACGACTGATCTGTTGTCTGGCTTCACGAACATTTACTCTTTGCATAATATTTCCTTCTATCAATCATTACTTGGTGGTTAGAAGTGTACACATAATATGTTGCCACGTCAAAGGTTTTCTCATTGCTGGCTCCAGAAAAAGGGGGCCATTAGAATACTCCTTGACAAATACCAGGCCCTGCTCTACCATCAAACCATATAATCCAGACACATTATATGTATCGAATGGAGAAATGAAATGGCACTTGTGAAGAAGACCATTGAACTGGATCAGGCTCAAATCAATCGGATCAAGGCGGCCCTGAAAGCAAAATCGGAAAAGGAGGCCATAAATGCCGTCATAAAGCAATTTGACACCGATTTTCAGCTTGCAGAGGCAACCCTGAAGGACGCTGGGAGTTTTGATTTTGACGAGATCTAAGGGATGCAAGAGAAAGTCGTCTTTGATACGAGTGTTTATATTGGTGTTTTCAACCAGGGCCTTTATCAAAACGAGATCGACGGATTCAACAAGGTGATGTATCTGGTCCATCCTGTACTCCAAGAATTATGGATTGGAGCCAGAGGAAAAAGGGAAATCAACCATCTTATCCATTTTGGGACCAGATTTATCAAATTGGGGAGACTCGTGGTCCCCTCATCCACCACACAGGTCTTGACAGGTAAGGCATGTCAGAAGCTTCGTTCTTCAGGCAGGCTTGACCCGGCAAATCCTCGTATTTACAACGACGTATGCATAGCATTGCTCGCCAGGCAAATCGGAGCGACATTGGTAACCGTGAATATTTCCGATTTTGAACAAATCCACCGGGTAGTTGATTTCAAGTTTAGAAAGGTCGGACCCTGAGATATTTACGCCCAATATTTGGACCTGTTGGGAACAGGTCCTGAATTCTGGCTTAATTTGCAGCGAAATTGGGACCTCTGGCACAGCCTGCGTAAGCATAGATCTGTTTCTCCTCTAACAAAGGGGGCTGCCCAACATGTCTCAATACCACATTGATAATACCCAAATGGTAACCGTTCACGGGTAATGAGGCAAGATCGCCCTCGTCTACTGCATCATTTCCATCAAAATCGGCATCCGCATTGTAGTTGGCATCACCCAAAAAAGAACCAAAGGCGTCCGCGAACGCTGCCAGGTCTAACCCATCGAGGTCACGGTCATCATTCTGGGCTATTTCCGAAAAAAAGCTCTCAGCGCCATCACCCTTGACTGCCGTTATTACATACGTTCTAATTCTACTTTGTCACATTAACAACGAAGGGAATTTGGTACGCTTTGAAAAATAATGATGTTCTGATAATTTTTTACTGGACAGATCGTTTCCGATAGTATAATCGAATATGGGCAAGAGTCAATA
>JAUVJO010000104.1 GCA_030592345.1 Deltaproteobacteria bacterium | reverse complement strand
CCGTAAGCGTGATCTACGATTATGAAGGAAGCGGAAGACTGGGCAATAAAATACTGGTCGGGCAAACGCCTGACGTCTTTGTTCCGGGTAGCGAGAGGTGGGCGAAGATCTTAAAGAAAAAAGGCTACATAACGGATTATGCGCCGGTTGCCTATCATACGCCTGTCATCATCACGCCCAAGGGGAATAGCAAAGTAAACTCACTTAAAGACTTTGTTGACGAGAATAACCGAATTGTGTTGGGCGACGTCAAAGCGAGCGCCATAGGAGAGGCTTCTGCTGCAATATTTGATAAGGCAGGGCTTGATACATCCAGGATGCAGATAAAGGCCAAGGGTGTCACAGTAAAGCAACTGGTGTTTTGGGTTGAAGGAAACAATGCTGATGCCTCTTTTGTTTGGAAGGCGGATGCCATACAATCCGGAAAGGTGACTCTTATTAACATCCCCGAGCAATATAACGCCATTAATATTATCCCGGTTTGCCAAATGGTGAAAGCTACAGAAGAGACGTCTCAATATGTCCGTTATATCTTAGGCCCAGAAGCGAAAAGAATCTTCAAAAAGTATGGATTTGAGGTGGTAGAATAGATGAAAGGGGTTTCCTTTGATCTGGCCATGTCGCTCATGGCAGGGGTTTTTGTGTCCCTGATCATGTTGCCTATGATTGCGCTGTTTAGCGCAACATCGGTTGGAGAACTGGTAAACCAGTTCAGATCTACGGCGGTTCTGTCAGCCGTAGTTATAAGTCTTGAAACATCGCTAATAGTAGTCCTGCTGGCATTGTGCTTGGGAATACCCGTGGCCTATTTACTGGCAATGAAAGAGTTTCGGGGCAAGGAGATACTAGACACACTGGTTGATCTGCCTGTTTCCATGCCCCCTCTGGTTGCTGGCCTGGCCCTGCTCATCCTTTTGGGACAAAACAGCATAGTTGGGAGCACCTTGAGCAATTACGGCATTTCGCTAATATTTTCCAAAAAGGGGATCATCATTGCACAACTCTTTGTTTCAATCCCGTTTTTAATAAAATCAACGAGGGTGGCATTTGAATCGATAAATAAAAATGTAACGAGTGCTTCTTTAACCCTGGGGGCATCAAAATTTTATACATTTAAAAACGTCCTCCTGCCACTGGCCAAAAACGGCATCTGTGCCGGCATGGTCATGACCTGGGCAAGGGCCTTGGGAGAATTCGGTGCCACTTCCATGGTGGCAGGCTGCATCCCTTTTAGAACCGAAACAATGACCGTTGCCATTTACCAGGATGTCATGTCAGGTGAGCTCACCTCCTCAATTGCCATTGCCCTGCTTCTAACCGTATTTTCCTTCACCTTGTTGTTAACATTCAAATCGAGGTTTAAAAGACAGATCTTGCTATGATAATCGTTTCTGCCAAAATTAAGGGTCAAACGTGGGGATTGTACTTAAAGACATTCTGAAAAGTTATAACGGCCGGCCAGTACTTAAGGATCTAACCCTAGAAGTCAATACGGGGGAATTTCATGTGCTGTTGGGACCAAGCGGTAGTGGCAAGACAACCATTCTTTCTATAATAGCGGGCTTGGTCAGACAGGATAAAGGAGATGTTTTGATTGGGGACAGGAATGTGAGCGGCCTTCCACCGGAGAAAAGGGGGATTGGTTTTGTCTTTCAGGACTATGCCCTCTTTCCCCATCTAACCGTTTTTGACAATATGGCTTATGGCCTCAGGGTCAAGAAGGTTGAAAAAAACAAAATAAGTCAGCGGCTTGGTTACTATTTGGGCAGGGTAGGCATCGAAAGAGAAAAGGATAAATTCCCCCACCAGTTGAGCGGAGGACAAAAACAAAGGGTTGCTTTGATCAGGGCACTTGTCACCGAGCCAAAAGTACTTCTCATGGATGAGCCCATGAGCAACCTGGACGCTCTTAGCAAAGAGACAATCGCAGATGAGTTGAAAAGTATTCAACAAGAAACGGGAATGACCACAATCTATGTTACCCATAATCAGGATGAGGCCGTTTTGTTAGGAGATCGTGTCTCGGTGCTCAACCATGGAGCAATAGAACAAATTGAATCTCCGGATGAACTGTTTTATCATCCCAAAACCGAGTTCGTCGCCCGTTTTGTCGGGGCCAAAAATATCTTAAAAGCATCTGTCATTGAAATAAAAGAGCATGAAGCGGTTGTGCTGGTGGATCATGAAGGCCTCAATCAACCTTTCAAGCTTCAAGTCAAAAAATATCCCATCTTTGAAAAAGGTAAAGGGATTAACTTATGCATCCATCCCGAGAAAATTAGCCTGAACAGGGAAAATGAAGCAGGTGGCAACAATGTCAACAGAGTCATGGGGAAAATCATCCATAAAACAAACAACGGCAAGGCCGTGAAGGTAACGATTAACACTGGTGGCATGGAACTACATGCAGTGATTCCCAAGGATATTTTTGACTTTGAGATACACGAAAATGTCTGGGTTTCCTTTGCCGCGGATGCGCCTCATCCGCTATGCGGCAAGACGTGCCGAGCGCCCTATGCCCGCAGAAGATGCCTTAATGAAATGAGGAACGAGAGGCTATGAAAGGAATTATCGACACCACTTTAAGGGAAGGAGAACAAAGTGCTGGTGTCTACTTTGATTTAGCCGAAAAGCTCCACATTATTGATCTGCTGGACAGGGTGGGGATCGACGAAATAGAAGTGGGCGTTGCAGTGAGGAACTCGGAGGTGGACGAGTTGTTCAAGCGGGTGAAGGAACAGGCCATCGCCCCCAAGCTTGCTTTGTGGTGTCGATGCCTGGCCAGCGACATAGAGGAAAGTCTGAGTCTTTCGCCGGACGTCCTATCTATGTCCATCTCGGTCTCGGATATTCATATAGAAAACAAACTGGGCAAAAATAGAAAGTGGGTACTAGCCAGGGTTCGGGAAAGTATAAAACAGGCTAAAGATGAATCATCATGTTATCTCTCATTGGGTTTGGAAGATGCCTCCAGGGCTGAATTTGATTTTGTTGAAGAAGTATGCTTTGTGGCCCAGAGTGAAGGGATAAACAGAATCCGCTTTGCCGACACCTTGGGAATTATGGACCCCATTACAATGTTTGAGGCGATCGCAAGGTTAAGATCCCTCTTATGTGTGGATATCGGTGTACATACCCACAACGATTTTGGTATGGCCACGGCCAATGCGATTAGCGCCCTGGCGGCCGGGGCAGATTTTGCGGATGTAACGGTCAACGGCCTTGGGGAGCGGGCAGGCAATGCGGCCCTGGAAGAGATAGTGGCCTTTTTGGCGAGAAGAAAAAGGGTAGACAGGTATAATCTGAAGTGCCTTTGTTTTCTTTCTCGCTATGTTGCGAAGGTTTCCCGTATTCCTGTCTCTCCGAAGAAGCCTGTGGTTGGCAAAAATATTTTTACGTGTGAGTCGGGCATTCATATAGATGGGCTGGTCAAGAATCCCTCAAACTACGAACCATATGACCCTGCGGAGGTATCTCTACAGAGAAAATTCCTTATCGGTAAGAAGGCGGGGACAAATGCTCTTCGCTACAAGCTCGAGAGCCTGGGCATAGAGACACAAAGCCATCTTCTTGAGCAGTTCTTAATGAAGGTCAAAAAAGAATCCTCACGACTAAAAACGAGCCTCACTGACGAAGAGCTTTTGCATCTCTACTCTCTCCAAAGTGAAGCCCCCTGCCTACAGGTCGAAACTTCCACTATCTCCTCAAAGAGCATTGCAAGATGACGACCCCTTCAACGTTCCTCTCTCGTCTTGACGGCTTTCCTCGGGCCAAGTGTACAATTGTTCGGACAACAAGTCGTCAGCCGAAGCAGACCCTACAAAAATGTAGTTCCGTGGGCACAAAAACCACAAAAGCGTCACCTGTGATATGAGGACATTTTTATAACTTGTTGACTTTGCGTGAGATACGGCTTTGGCCCGACATTTGCTGTTATAGCCTTTAAGATAAAGATTTTGGGCAGGCGTACTCGTCGTACGTTGACGACCGATAACGCATCCAAAATCTTTATCTTAAAGCCTATAGTGAAGGAGAAGCTTGCTTGTAAAAATATAGCTAAAAGGAGGATGAGTGATGATTTGTCAAACCGAGCAAGATGTTTTGGCTGTTGTCAAAGACACGGAGGTTAGCTTCATTCAATTCTGGTTTACTGATGTTTTGGGTATGTTGAAGAGTTTTGCCGTCACCCCCTCAGAATTGGAGGAGGGGTTAACCGAGGGGATGGGTTTTGACGGCTCTTCCATTGAAGGGTTTGCCCGAATCGAAGAGAGCGACATGATCGCCAAGCCGGACCCCACTACGTTTCAGTTTTTGCCATGGAGACCTTCGGACAAGCCTGTGGCCAGGATGTTTTGTGATATCCTCCAGCCTGACGGCAGCCACTATGAGGGTGATCCCCGGTATGTGTTAAAGCGGATTTTGAAGAAGGCGGCAGACAAAGGATACACGTTTAATGCAGGGCCGGAACTTGAGTATTTCTACTTTGAAAATAATGAGACCCCCAAGTTTATCGACAAAGGTGGGTATTTTGACACACGGCCTTTGGACATGGGGAGTGATTTAAGAAGAGAGACTATCTTTGCCCTTCAGGATATGGGAATTCAGATAGAATACAGCCACCATGAAGTTGCCCCTAGCCAGCATGAGATAGACATGCGCTTTGACGAAGGCTTGAAGATGGCCGACAAAACCATGACTCTCAAAATCGTGGTCAAGGAGATTGCCAGGCAGCAAGGATTCTATGCCACCTTCATGCCCAAGCCGATATTTGGTGAAAACGGTAGCGGCATGCACACGCACCAGTCGCTCTTCAAGGGCGAAAACAATGCATTTTTCGATGCCAACGATCAATACCATCTGTCTGCTACCGGCAAATCCTACATTGCAGGAATCTTGCGACATGCCAGGGAGATGGCAGCGATTACCAATCAGTGGGTCAACTCTTACAAACGGCTGGTACCAGGTTACGAAGCGCCGGTTTATATTTCATGGGCGAGGCGCAACCGCTCTGCCATGGTTCGGGTGCCCATGTATAAGCCGGGCAAGGAGATAGCCACGCGCATTGAGTTCCGTTCGCCTGATCCGACCTGCAATCCGTATCTGGCATTTGCCGTGATGCTGGCTGCCGGGCTGAAAGGGGTTGAAGAGAACTACGCTCTTGCCGAGCCGGTGGAGGAAGACATCTACGAGATGGATACAGCGGCACGAGAGCGGGCAGGCATTAACTCGCTGCCGGGCAGCCTTTTTGAAGCGATTTGCGAGGTGGAAAAGAGCGAGCTGGTGCGCGAGACTCTGGGAGATCACATCTTTAACAAGTTAATCGAAAACAAAAAGATCGAATGGGATTGCTACAGGACTCATGTGAGCCAGTATGAGATCGAAAAATACCTGCCCATAATGTAGCAGTATAAAGAAAATGAATTGGCCGCAGACTCACGCGGACTGGTGCAGACAAACAGTTCCGCTGTCTGCGGCTAATGTAACATGGCTACGAAGATCGCTTTGGCCCAGATTCATCATACCATTGGGCACTTCAGACACAAAACGGGAAGAATGTATCCAAATAGACTGGTGGTATCTACACGATCTGAAACCCTATTGATTCTGTAAGAATTCTAAAAAATTGGAGAATTTATCAAAGCACTTGACATCCCGAATTGACTGTATTAATATCTCAATTCAAATTATTTGAGTTGGTATTATGTTAATTCAATAATCTGAGAGATGGAAGGTACCCCTCACCACAGCCAACCTTAGAAAAACTTTCGTTGACTAAAACCTAATTTTAACAAGGAGTTATATATGTGTGGTTTAGCAGGATGCTATGGCGTAAGAGACGAAACTACTATTAACCGCATGCTGGACGCCCTCCCCCATCGTGGCCCAAATGACAGGGGCCTCCACCAATACGGAGATATGGTTTTGGGCCATACACGGCTATCTATTGTGGATGTGGCCAACGGTCATCAGCCCATTCTGGCCAATGGTGGGAGTCAAGGAATTATCAGCAACGGCGAAATATACAATTTTCGCAAGCTCAGAACACGCCTTAGTCCCACATACCGGTTTAAGACCAAATCAGACTCAGAGGTGATCCTTCATCTCTATCAGGAAAAGGGTCCTGAGTGCGTCAAGGAGCTGGATGGCATGTTCGCCTTTGCCCTGTTTGACGGTGATGATTTCATGCTGGCAAGGGACCCCATCGGTATCAAGCCGCTCTATTATGGGTATCACAAGGACAATCTTTATTTCAGTTCTGAACTGGGTGCCATGACCCTTGCCGGTGTCGATGAAGTCCACGAGTTCCCTGCCGGACAGTATTACACCCCTGACGAAGGTTTTGTGAAGTATTATCAGATCCCGGAGATTGAAGACCATCTTCTCACTAATATTGAGGAGACCTCTCATTTGATTCGGGAAACATTCATCAAGGCGGTCAAAAAAAGACTATTGGCCGATCCGGAGATTCCGGTAGGTTCTTTCTGCAGTGGTGGGCTGGACAGCAGCCTGGTTGCTGCCATAGCGGCAGATGAGATCCCTCATCTCCACACCTTTGTGGTGGGCATGGAAGATGATGATGGAGATGTGAGCGATGACATAAAGGCGGGTCGCATTGCCGCCAAGCATATTGGCTCCACACACCACGAGCTGCTCTTTACAGAGGATGAGTATTACGAGGCGCTGCCCATCGTTATAAAGAAGTTAGAAAGCTATGATCCTTCCCTGGTGCGCTGTGCCATCCCGTGCTACTTCACGTGCAAGCTGGCTGCCGATTATGTAACGGTAGTGCTCACCGGCGAAGGAGCAGACGAGCTCTTTACCGGCTACCACTACATGAAGCATTTTCCCTTTGATAAACTCAACATGGAAGCCAGGCGGTGCATTGGCAACCTGCACAATATCAACCTGCAGAGGGCTGACCGAATGGGTATGTTCTTCGGTCTCGAATTGAGAGTCCCTTTTTTGGATGTGGCTATGGTGGATCTCTCAATGAAGATCCCTCCAGAGCTGAAAATCCGTGAACACGAAGGAGCCAAGATCGAGAAATGGATTCTACGCAAGGCATTTGAGGATACGGATTATCTTCCCGATGAGATTCTCTGGCGTTACAAGGTTCAGTATACCCAGGGGGCAGGTTGCGAGAGCCTTGGAGAAAGAGTGGCTGAGAAAGAGATGAGCCATGAAGAGTTTGAGCGAATCAAGGCCGAAAATCCCAAGGCCACCATTAACAGCAGAGAGGCTGCCTATTACTTTAAGATTTTTCGCCAGTTTCACCCCCAGGACTCTATCCTGGGCTCTATAGGGATCTGGACAGGTTTTGATTTTGCCGAAGAGAGAGAACGGGTTCGGGGTACAGTAGATGGTGATCTGAAGCATGAGCATAAGGAGAAAGAAAAGGAAGACAAACAGATCATGGCAGCCTGATACCCGCTTCCTGTCACAGACCGCCTGCAAAGCCGGAGGCTTGAAGGAGCTTAGGGCTGGGATAAACCCAACCCGTACGAATCGTACGTTCCGAAGCGCGCAGGGGCACGCCATAAAGATGCCTCAATTCAACAGCATTGCACCCGGAGAACCACAGGCTTGCTCCTGTAGTCCTCAGCCGATGCCGGATATGTCAACAAGATACCGAGAGACGGATTTTGGGTACCTGTCGGCCATTCTTGATAGTAGGTCGAAATCTACCCTGTCGAGTTCCAGTTCGTCCGGGGCTGGAATGGCTCCGCGGTAATAGAGGGTATCCAGAATGGCCTTTTCGGGTGAGGCAATGTAGAACCTGTCGTGGTAGGTGAATCCGAAAATGAGCGAGGACGAAATCCTGGAAAATTCAATGGTAATTCCCTGGTATTCAATATTTCGTCTCTTGCCTACGGAAGTGCTTAAGGTTACTACGGTACACACCGTAGGAGATTGCAGGCTGACACCATGATAGTTTAAGGCCCATTCGCAGGAAATGTAAGCTGGTGGTTTCAGAAAACATGCCACCTCCTCCACGGAGGGAAATCCATAGAGGAAGGAATTGATATAGTTCCCCCGATTGAGACGATGGATTAGTTCTTTTTGAAGAGCCCGGGACAAAAACATACCTGCATGAGGAGTCAGCTTTTCCACATCCTGTTTGCGGAAAAGCGCTGGAAGAAGTTTCAAACGTTTAGTGGTTGTTTTCTCTTCTTTCATGATCTTTAAAATATTCTCTCATTCCTTGATCCAAAAGCTCTGAGGTGACCTCCTTTAGCGTAGCGATAAAATCGCTGAAACCCTCTTCCTGATACACTGCAATGATATTTTGAGGCAAGAAACGGGGCAGATCCCTTTCCAAAGCGTCTATGATCGATGACAGAGATCCTTTCTTTTGAAAATAATCCGCCTCTCTGGCCGGGGCAAATGAGATTTGATACATGGCGAGTTTTTGCCTGATCCTTGCCCATTCCGGGGTTACGTTTAATTGATTCCTTAACCACCAGATATCGTAAATATCTCTGCCCTTAAGGTATTTCCTTTCGTAAAGGGCTCTAATTTTGTCAGACAAGATCTCTTCCGGAGTTTCTGCTAACACAATACTGCTCGAATACGGAATTATCAGTTTTCCCGAGGTCACCATGCCTGCAACTAACGGCAAATCCCGCAGGATAAACCTCCTGCACTCAGGTTGACGATCTCCTTTGAGACGCTCAAACTCCAACTTCACGGCGATTCTTTCACGTTGAGTTTCAGGTCGGTATACGAAAAAGGTTTTAGTTGCTTCTTCTCGTTTGCTCTTTGTCTTTACTTCTGACTGTCCCGGGCCGAACTGCGCAATGCACGCTCTTTGAGTCTGCTGAAACGTCCCGGCCAGGATCTTTTCAATATCTTTTCTTGCCAGGCCAGTAACAAAACCGAGATCTTCTGAAAACCTCATCCCGCCGTAGACCCATCTCAGAGCTGTCCCGCCCTGAAAGATGACACGTTGTGATCCGGACTGAGCGTAAAGGTTGTCCAGTAAGATCAACTGCAAGAGTTCCGATTTTCTGATCCTTTTCTCGTTATACATAGCTAGTGTCCATACATACATAACTTGTAAAAGAGATGCGCTCGATGCACATGCGGTTTATTGGTTGTTCAGTTGAACTGCTTGAGGGGGCTCAACTGCAACTATTTACGAT
>JAUVJO010000259.1 GCA_030592345.1 Deltaproteobacteria bacterium | reverse complement strand
GTGTCGAATTGGCTCTTATATAAGACATGCCAAAAATTTGTCGGCCCTGCAGCTTCTCTTCCATATCCGAGATAATGTTTAATACTTCGCCATTGGAGGTCAATAACTCCTTAAGCATGGAGTATTTGGCCCGAAAGATATCAGATATATCCTCTTTCTTTTGAGTTTTTGGCTTGCGAAACAGCCAGTTACTGAATGTTTTGAATTTTTTTAACATGTCCTAATATAGCTTTTATGGATTTCGGATTTCACCAATAGAACAGGGTGATAACAAAAACGACTCGACAATAAAACTTAGTTATTCTATATATAAATTTAGCTTAGGTCAATAGTTGATGGCTTCGTAAAAAGCCAAAAATACACGCTTTTGTCATTCCTGCCCGTCGTGCTCGCGCACTGCCGCGGCAGGCGAAGGCGGGAATTCAGTAATTACGCATAGTTACACAAGAGGGTTTTTTCTCGTTCCCATGCTCCAGCGTGGGAATGCATACCATATGGCCCGCCTGCCATGCGAGACATGAAAAAATATTGAAAGAACGCGTTACAAGGCGCGAGCGGGCAGGGTTCCCACGCTGGAGCATGGAAACCAGGCAAAATCGTAATCCTTTGATATGATTGACAAGTTATTTCCGGTTACAGTGTCGCGAAGCGGCATAACTTAGCTTTTTACGAGTTTATCAATAGTTAGTACAGGGTGATAACAAAAACGGCTCGACAATAAAACTTAGTTATTCTATATATAAACCTAGCTTAGGTCAATAGTGGGACAATCCCGTTCAAATTTCAGCCACGATTTTGGGCTTGTTTCTAAGGGAGCGAAGCGGAGCTAACTTCAGGTGAAAAAAAAGATAACTTTTATTCTATGTTTCATTGCGGCTGTGATCGCTGTCATCCTTGCTCACAACTATATCACCGGACGGCCATCACAGAGCATCTCTTATAGTGAATTCAAGAAGCTCCTGAAGAAAAAAAATGTAGAGAGGGTGATCGTATATAAGGAGCGCATTGAGGGAGAATTGACCTGCGATGGTATTAAGTCTCTATCTATGATGAGAGGCATCCAGACGGATCATAAATCGATTGGAAAGATACAAAAAAAACATACTTTTACAACCAATCGCGTTGAAGATCCCAGATTGGTGGAGGAACTGGATCGGCTGGGGGTTCATTACCAATCCCGAACCGGGCATGCCTGGGTAATGACTGTTGCTTCCTGGATTGCTCCGGCCAGCATACTCATTGTGGCAGGATTTATCTTTTTCAGGAAAATGGGTTACGGATCCGCCAGGAGCAGCCCGTTTGTCGAAAAGAAGTCCGACGTTACCTTCCCAGATGTGGCAGGGCTCGCTGTAGCAGAAGAAGAGCTGAAGGAGGTCATAGAATTCTTGAGAAGCCCATCCCGCTTCCAGAACCTCGGGGCCAGAATCCCGAAGGGCGTTCTCTTGGTGGGCCCTCCGGGTTCAGGTAAGACTCTTCTGGCCCAGGCAGTTGCCGGAGAGGCTGATGTGCCTTTTTTCAGTATAACTGGCTCGGCCTTTGTCGAGATGTTTGCCGGAGTCGGCGCAGCCAGAGTAAGAAACCTCTTTGCCGGTGCAGAAAAGAAGGCACCATGCATTATCTTTATTGACGAGATAGACGCTGTGGGCAAGGCCAGAGGCAGTAGCGGTATTTCCGGAGCAGAAGAGCATGAACAGACCCTGACACAGTTACTCACCGAAATGGATGGGTTTAATCCCCAAAAAGGGGTCATTATTCTTGCAGCAACGAATCGTCCTGAGATTCTGGACCAGGCCTTGCTCAGACCGGGGAGGTTTGATCGGCACATCGTGGTAGACCGGCCGGATTTGAGCGGACGAGAGCAGATATTTGGAATTCATGCCCGAAATGTAAGATTGGCCAGGGATGTGGACTTAAAGAAGCTTGCAGCCAGTACACCGGGGATGGTTGGGGCAGAGATAGCAAATGTCGTCAACGAGGCGGCCCTGCTGGCGGCACGAAGGAAGAAAGAGGCCGTTGAAATGTCTGAGTTTGAAGAAGGCATTGAGCGCGTGGCCACTGGACTGGAAAAGACGAACAAATTGATCAATGCCAGAGAAAAGGAAATCGTAGCTTATCATGAGACAGGACATGCTGTCGTGTCCCTGTCATTACCACAGGCTGATCCGGTCCATAAAATTTCCATTATTCCCAGGGGAATATCTGCTCTCGGGTATACCGTCCACCTCCCTACAGAAGACCGCTACCTCCTGACAAAGTCGGAACTATCGGATAAAATAGCCGTTTTGTTAGGCGGGAGGGCATCGGAAGAGATTATTTTCGGAGAGGTTTCGACAGCCTCCCAGAGGGATCTGGAAGAAGCTACGGAGATTGCTAGAAGCATGGTTCAGACCTATGGGATGAGCGATAAACTGGGCCCTCTCACCTTCGAGAAAGGGCGGCCGCTCTTTCTGGATACCAAGTATAGCCCGCTCAAGGAATACAGTGAACATACGGCCAGGCAAGTCGATGAAGAGGTGCACAAGATCATAACCGAAGCATACCAAAGGGCCAGGGGAATACTTATACAAAGACGTCCTGACCTGGATAGAGTGGCCAGAGTCTTGATGGAAAAAGAGGTGCTGGAGAGAAGTGAATTAGGAGAGCTCCTTGCCAAAGCAAGCTAAGAAATTGATAACCCCAAAATCTTTTTCTCTAAGGTCTACGGATACGACTTTAAAGACCCTAAAGACACTAAATGTGGTCATTGTTGGAGGGGGTGTCCGTTGCAAAGCCCTTCTTGAGATGGTGTTTGGACACAAGTTTAAGAGATTCCGGATGAATGTGCTGGGTGTGGCGGACCCCAACCGCCGGGCATCGGGGCTCATATATGCGCGCAAGCACGGAATTTTTACTACCAGTGACTATCATGATTTTTATAAACTTGGGTCGCTTGACCTGATCATAGAAGTGACCGGGAAAAAGGGGGTGCGCGATGAGATCGTTGAGTCTAAACCGAGGCATATCCGCATCATGGATCATGACGCTGCCAACCTGTTCTGGGACTTCTTACAACTCGAAGATGAGCGGGACATTTATGAAAGGGAGACCATAGAGAAAATCAGGAAGGAGTTTTCCCAACACGCCAGGGAATTTTCTGTTTTGAACAGTATCATCGATATCGTAAACCGATCTTTGGATGTTCACAGTATAGGTCAAGAAACTGTAAAAAAGGTACGACGCTGGTCAGACATGGACATGGCATGGATTCATATCAGGGATCCAAAGGCAAATAAGTGGGAATCATTTGCAGATCAGGATGCAAGCGGAGAAATCTGGAAGGACTTTCCTGGTGGAATCCGGCCGGAATATTTCTTAAGCAAAGCGGACGACAAAGAGAGTCCGGTTGTAACCAATAAGATTTCTCTCCTTCCCCCAGCACTAAAAAGGCGGGGCATACGATCTATGGTAACCCTGCCTCTATACTCCGGAGACGAGCTGGTCGGGGTTATGTGCCTGGCCAGCCGGGTGCCAAGAGAGTTCCTGGACAGAGAGATTCAAGCACTGCGGTCCATCGGTGAGGAGATTGCCATCGGGATTGCAAAGGCCACGCTCTTTCAAACGGTATGCCAGGACAAAAGAGAATGGGAGTCTACCTTTAATGCCATTACCGCCCACATTTTCATAATCGATTCCCGGTTTCGCATCCTTAAGGCCAACGAGGCCTTCTTGACTGATTATGATCTGGATGACGCAGAGCAGCGGAAGTGTTATGAGGTTGTTTACCGAAGGAAAGAACCATGCCAGAAATGTGCGCTGGAGGAGGTATTTCGTTCAAGAGCAACTCTTTCTTTTGAAAAAGAGCATCCGATGCTGGGGGGTTTTTTCCGGTACAATTACTTTCCAGCCTTCAGCGCGGAAGGTGAAATTTCTTCTGTAACTGTATATGAAGAGGATATAACAGAGATCAAAAGGGCGGAAGAGAAGATAATAGATTTCCAGAAAAGGCTTATCAAATCAGAAAGCATAGCGGCTATGGGAAGGCTGGCCGCCTCCATTGCTCATGAGATTCGCAACCCATTGGGTGCGCTGTCCAATTCCATCAGCCTGCTTCGCAAAAACCTGAGCCTGTCCGGACCGCAGCAAGAACTTATGGAAATCATGTCCGAGGAAGTCGGACGGCTGAACAGCATTGTTCACGATTTCCTGACTCACAGCCGCCCTAAGAAACTCCAATATAGGAGAACAGATATCAATAGATTGTTATCCGAGATGGTCACCTTTTTGACCAAGGACAAAGAGTTGATAGGTAAGTGTCAAATTCAGTGCCTTTTTGAAGACATGCCCCCGGTGCAGGTGGATGCCGGTCAGATCAGAACGGCTGTTTCAAACCTGTTGATCAACGCCTTGCAGGCCGCCAGGGGGAAGGGATTGGTGACGATTACTACTGAAAAAGGGATGTTAAGTCATCACCCGATTTTCAAGATCGGAATTAGTGACAATGGGAAAGGAATATCTCATGACCACATAAAAATGATCTTTGAACCTTTTTTTTCTACCAGGGCCAAGGGATTGGGCCTGGGCCTGTCAATAGCGAGAAGGATCGTGGAGGAACATGGCGGAGATATTGAGGTTAAGAGTGAAGAAGGCTTAGGCACGTCGGTTTTCGTTATGTTACCTTTAAAATGAAGTGATGGAGTAATGGCCCGTATACTCATTGTAGACGACGAAAAGGGACTGCGCCGCAGCACAGCCATTGCCTTTCAATTAAGCGGCCATCAGGTTGAAGAAGCGGCCACAGGGAATGAGGCCCTCCAGCTTGTCCAGAAGGACATCTTTGATCTCATTATCACCGATCTGGTCATGGAAGATATTGATGGGTTAGAGTTGATCAAAAAGATCAAACTATTATGCCCTACGTCATCCATCATTATGATGACCGCCTATGGGTCTATTGATAGTGCTGTTACCGCTATCAAATCGGGAGCCATCGACTACATTACCAAGCCTTTTACTGAAGATCAGATTATCC
>JAUVJO010000331.1 GCA_030592345.1 Deltaproteobacteria bacterium | reverse complement strand
TTCTTTAATAATGGCGCTGGTTTTTTTTGCGTTCTTTGCGCCTTTGGTGTGATGATATTCTGGTTTCCTAACAAAACAAACGCTATGTTAGAAACAGTTAAGATGGCACATTTTAGGGTTCATTTGCCTCCCCTAAATCTGCGAGTGATAGGTTGTGGAATAAGATTACAATGGCAGGAAACTTCTGTTATATTGATGTTACATTGAAATGGTTTATACCTGGATAGACATGAGGTTGTCAAGCAATTTGTTTCCGAAGCGTATGCAACACGCACAGAAGACCAATTTCTGTGGGTGACTGGTGCCCTGAAAACCTACCTGGTACCCCGTCTCATAAGTTCTACCCCATGGGATGGCAAAATGAAATGTTTCACAAGTTAACACGTTTCACCCATCTTTCAGGCATGGGGAAATCCGTGCTGTCTTCAAGGCGTTAGCCGCAAATTCGAATATCGTGATGTTCTCAAGGCGTGAGCCGCAAACAAATTTGAATGACCAAAATTTTAAAATTCCAAAACACTAATGAATTCGCTCAATTAATATTATGGCTCTAAACTATTTTCAGCTTGGAACTGGTACAAGCACGCGTTTAGTAATCGAAGAGGTAGTTCATGTTCCCAGAACCGTCGGTTAAAATGAAATCCTACCGATTTTATTATACCATAAATAACATAGGCTGGGAATAGTTTAGAGCCATAATTAATAATGTAAGACTTCGGTATCATGATGTGGGTAACGATGAGCCCTTGAAGGCGGAGGGAGCCGGGAGAGGCTTAGGGTGAGAGGAAAACCGTGCGTCAGAGCTACTTGTTTCCATGCTTTCTTGACATATAAGCCACGTGCCCCTATACTCCTTGGGCCAGAAAGGGTGTCTTTATCGATTCTTATCAATCTTTCATAGCTGACCTCTCTCTATGAACTAAGGCTTTCGACAGATGCATGAAAGAGGTAACCGTTCACAGTTGTCCGTTTTCCGTTCACCGACAGGCAGGAGGCGACAGCAAGGAGCAGAAATATTAGCCATAAACGGACACACGCACAACATATAAGTCACAGCACAGTCCGAGGACTAGAAAACCAAGGTCCGCAAATAGATATAATGTATGAGGAGAGCTGCGGACAACGGATAACGGTGAACCGTGAACGGATACTAAACGAGAGGGGATTGACCCATTTGAGACTTGTCAAATGTTGAGGCCCGACTCCAACGAAGGCACGGTGGTTTCAGTTCGGGGAAGCGTGGTTGATGCTCGTTTTCCCCGAAAACTTCCTTTTGTTAACAACCTGCTAAAAGCTGGCGAAGATGCCCGGATTGCCATTGAGGTGCAAACCCACCTTAACGCCGAGGTGGTTCGCGGCATCGCTCTGACACCTACCCAGGGCCTGGCCCGAGGTTCTCTGGTCGTTGACACGGGTCAGTCTATAAGGGTTCCGGTAGGCAAAAACTTGCTTGGCAGGGTATTCAATGTGTTCGGAGATCCGATTGACAGAAAAGGAGCCGTAAAAGAGGCCAAGTGGCGCTCCATTCATCAAGAGCCTGTGCCTATTAACCAGAGGGCAACCACATCGGAGATCTTTGAAACCGGCATCAAAGCCATTGACGTCCTGGCCCCTCTGGAACGGGGAGGAAAGGCTGGGCTCTTCGGAGGTGCCGGCGTTGGCAAAACCGTGGTCATTACAGAGATGATCCATAACATGGTTGGTCGTCATGAGGGGATGAGCATATTCTGCGGTATCGGGGAACGTTGCCGGGAAGGAGAGGAACTCTACCGTGCCATGAATGATGCCGGCGTGCTGGAGAGCACTGTGATGGTCTTTGGTCAGATGAATGAACCACCAGGGGCAAGGTTCCGGGTGGGACATGCGGCACTGACCATAGCCGAATACTTCCGGGACGACGCCAGGCAGGATGTCTTGCTCCTCATCGACAACATCTTTCGTTTCATTCAGGCCGGATCAGAGGTCTCCGGCCTTATGGGGCAGCTTCCTTCCCGCCTTGGGTATCAGCCGACCCTGGGAACGGAATTGGCGGGGCTGGAGGAGCGAATCTGCAACACCGCAACAGGTGCCATTACCTCCATTCAGGCCGTGTATGTGCCGGCAGACGATTTTACGGACCCTGCGGCAGTTCATACCTTTGCTCATCTGTCTGCCTCCGTCGTGTTATCCCGAAAAAGGGCCAGCGAAGGGCTTTACCCCGCGGTTGACCTGCTCCAATCCACCTCCAAAATGCTCACGCCGGTGATTGCCGGAAAGAGGCACTACCAGGTGGCTCAGGATGTCCGAAAGACCTTGGCAACCTACGAGGAACTGAAAGACATTATCGCCATGCTTGGCTTAGAAGAGCTTTCTCAGGAGGACCGCCGAGTCGTGTTTCGGGCGAGGCGTCTTGAGCGCTTTTTTACCCAGCCCTTTTTTACGACAGAGCAATTCACCGGTTTGGCGGGAAAAATGGTGGATCTGAACGACACCATGGAAGGATGCGAACGCATTCTGAGTGATGAATTCTCAGGTTATCCGGAAAAAGCCCTCTATATGATTGGAAAAATCAACGAGGCAAAAAAATCATGAGACTCAAGCTACTGCTCCCGACCGAGATCCTTATCCACGAAGAAGTGGTCAAGGTGGTTGCGGAGGCGGAAAACGGCTCCTTTTGCATCTTGCCCCGTCACGTGGACTTTCTCGCGGCCCTTGTCCCCGGGATTTTTTCCTTTGTAACATCCGGAGGCGTTGAACAATTTCTCGCGGTCGATGAAGGTATTTTGATCAAGTGCGGACCAGAGGTGCTGGTTTCAACCAGAAACGCTGTTCGCGGCCCCGACCTGGGAAAGTTGGAGCAAACGGTTGAAAAAAGCTTTCAGGTCCTTGAAGATCGTGAAAGGATGGCCCGCAACGCAGTGGCCAAGCTCGAGGCCAATTTTATTCGACGGCTCATGGAGTTTCAAGAATATGGTTAAGCATGATCTTTCGAAACAAGGGCGTCAAGAGATTCGGCAGGATCTCTGCAAAAAAGTGAGAATCAAAGAAGCCCGCAAGTTAAGGGCCCGTCGTCAAAAGGACAGGAGTGTGTGGTTCGGACTGGGCATGTTTGGCCTTGTTGGGTGGTCGGTTGCCATCCCCACATTAGCAGGCATTGCATTGGGCGTATGGATAGATCTGAAATGGCCAAGCCGCTATTCCTGGACACTTATGCTGCTTGTCATCGGCATCCTGCTTGGTTGTATAAATGCGTGGTTCTGGGTTACCCGTGAGCGAAAAATGATCGAGGAGGAAAAGGAGGAGTCGGTGTGTGAGTGATTTTCTATCCATGATGCCGCCTCTTGGAGCCGGCATCGGACTGGGGATATTTTACTTTGGTGGCCTGTGGTGGACGGTCCGGCAGTTCCGCACGACGCGACGGCCTGCCCTTTTAAGTCTGTTGAGTTTCTTTGGGCGCTTGGGGGTAGTTCTGTTTGGGTTTTTTCTTGTCATGGACGGTCAATGGCAACGCCTGTTGGTCTGTCTGTTGGGGTTTCTGGGCGTGCGGGTTATCCTTGTGCGTCGCTGGGGTCCAAAAAAGAGCTGAAAGCTGAAAGCTCAAGGCTGAAAGCTGAATGTCCTTACTTTTTTGCTTTGAGCTTTCAACTTTGAACTTTGAGCTATATAAGTGAGTTTCCTATGCGCATAAGTCCTGATACCATGGTCTTCTTTCAATGGGGGCCTGTTACCCTGAATGCAACGATCGTCTTTACTTGGGTCGTGATGGCACTGATGGTTGTTGGCTCATGGCTGGTGACTCGAAGGCTCTCCACAGAAACCAGGCTGTCTCGATGGCAAAACCTCATTGAAGTCCTGGTGACAGGCATAAGA
>JAUVJO010000406.1 GCA_030592345.1 Deltaproteobacteria bacterium | reverse complement strand
CTAATGATGCCAATTTTCCCAATAGGCAGGCATTTCTTGACATTACCTCCGTGAATTCTTCTGCGGTCAACCGTCTCTTTGTTCCATGGTCGTTCGGATATGTGAAATAGTCTTTATGGGCGATAAAACCGATGGCATAATATTGCGGGTCCAGCTCTCTTGCCTTGCACATGCTTACCGGTGTTTCCTTTAATCTGAACAGATAGCTTCCATCAATCTTGATGGCAACCGGAATGTTGAATCTGACAGGAAAAGCATAGCCTCCTGAACAGAGGTGTTCCATCCAGACCGCTTCTCCATAGATTGACTGAGCCGGATTTTCCACGGATGCCAATTTGATTACTAGCCTGTTTTCTCGATCAATCGTGACAACCAAGCTCCTTCCAATTACTGCCGGGGCATCACATGCAGTGATGCCATTGTCTTCCAGTATCTCCTGCCACCTTACACTTGGTATGTCTCCTATTGTGTTCTCCTTTATCTTGGGGCTGCGAATGGAAATCGGAAGAGAACCCAAGGCTTCAGCAGATGCCCTTTGTGGACCTCCTGTTGCAGTGCCAACAATACGCTTCAGGGCGGCTATGGCCTGATCAGCCACAGGTCCCGCAGTACCATGAACGAGAATTGAGGCCAGGGCATCAGCGGCCTCCTTATACAGGGAAAAGGATTGCGTCTGAGAAGAAAAACCTGAATCTTCAAGAACACGTTCTAAGGCCGAGATGGTCTTTGAATGGATAACCCCCGGATGTCTTTGGATAAGGGGATGAAACTCGCAAACAGCCATATAGGTGGCCGTAAAATCGAGCCCTCCGGCCATTAGAGCATTTTCTAACCTACCACGCTCTCTTTCCAAGTTCCATCCATGCATGCTCAAGTAAAACCTCACACCAGGCCAAGACGCTTACTACACTTTGTTCGCCTGTTCTGTGTTCTGTATCTCCAAAACACCGTAAATACGCGCTTTGTCTGCGTCAGACTGCAACTGGTGAGTTTCAAAAGTTGGAATAAATCGTCACAAGAATGACGTTTATCGCCCTCTTTAGATGGTAGATAAGCCGATAGCCAGAACGTTTGCCTTTCCGAATATCACTGTTTCGCACCCGCATTTTGAATATGGTGTAGCGCGTTCTGGCCACCTGGTCGCCCATGACCTCACCAGCCCGAAGTTGATCAATCACCGGGTCAACGTCAGAGCGGATGTGCCGGTACTTCTTGGCCAGGGCTCGCAGGTTGCGCTTGAATTCCGGGGTGTACTCAACATACACTTGGTCGGCTGGCTCACTCGGCATCAATGCCTTCCCACAATTCAGACACAGGTTGTGTCTCACCTACCATAGCTTCTTTCCAGCCTTGCCGGAAGCTAGCCTCGGCAGGCTTTAATACGACGCTCTCACGGAACAGCCGGACAACTTGAAGCAAGTTCGGCAGATATTCATGAGGTGTTTCTTTGATTTCATGAATTAGCTGTCTTTCGTACACGGAAACTTGAGCAGACGTAATCACTTCTCCTTCAGTTGAGGATCGCCCATAACTCGTTCATTCCCGAAGTAAATATGGATATCCTTCTCTTAGAGAACCTTTTCATCTCAATCAAAAGTTTACACATCTCCACCGTATGTACTTTTCAAGAGTTTACGATATTATAAGAATACCAAAATATGAACACTATTACAAGTCTACACCCCTTTTGTACCAGGTCCCATACCACACGATGCCAGTGCTTCATGAAGTATCTTTATCTATGGTTACGTTTTCTGCCTGCCGTCGTGCAAATCCTTGCTTGTACGTTCTAAACTCATAACCAGACCAATCATTCCTCTAAGACCATCACTCCGGTACTCTCCGCGTCCGGCGGACTTCAATACTCCCTCCAGCCTCCGGGTCGTAGAGGCACGAGTCTACGCCTTGGGGAGGACGTAGTCCTCTCCGAGCTGGTGGCCTCCGGCTCGTAGAGCCTACGCCCGGAGATCTCTACGAGCCGGAAGCCTACGGGCCGGATGGCAATGGAAGGCAGCCCCTAATTACGGTGACGTATTTTCGGTGGTATTGGTTCGCCACTGAGGTATGAAGGGCACCCCAGTAAAGGCCTCCAGCCAACGGGGCAGGCAGAGGGTTTTCTTTTTGCCTATCCCGTGGGATGATGGCTGATCAAGAACAACCTGCCTTTGCGGGAAAAAGTAACGGTTTTTGCTGCGCCTGCAGCCGACTGCTTTTTGTTTGCCCCGAGAGCTTTCGGGACAAACGAAAGAGCCACATCTCAGCGTTCTCAGCGTCATTGCGGTGGACCCCACAGAAAGTCAAAATTTTACCGAATTTCCCCGATTTTCGTCCTGGCCAGCAGGAACATGTCAAAAAAATCCAAAAATCTTTTGTGAAATTTACGGAAGTTTGAGAAAAATGAGTGAAGATTGCGGAAGATTAGGGAATTTCGGGGTATTGACATGGTAGAAATCCTATAGTAAAGGAGATTCAACTTCAATTACCATTTGGCTTTCTCTCAGATTTTTTGTAAATCCAGACCTCGAAAAGTAAGATTTTCACAAGCTAAAAATCGGCAATAATGCCAAGGTGTTAGGCGATGACCGGACAAATATTGGACATTCGACGATTTTGCAAAAACGTAACCTGCTGATTTT
>JAUVJO010000419.1 GCA_030592345.1 Deltaproteobacteria bacterium | reverse complement strand
TGATGGCAGCAGAAAGCCTGAAAAGCCCAAACATAAAAGACTGGAAAAACTTGCGCTGGGTCCGGAGGCCACGCCATGTGTGCTGACCAATGCCCTTTTCCTTACCTGTCTTTTTCACTTCCATAGTCTTTAAGAATAACATTTGTGGGTTATCTTATTCGTTTTCCGTTATTAGGTTGCGCTGCTCGTTTGTGGCTTGCGCCTTGAGAACAGTACGTGTTTCGGTACCGAGTTGCGTTGTTCATACATCCTAACCGCCCAACGAATACCGATACGAGCTGCGCAACCGCAACCGTTGGACCAAGCCGAAATGCCCGGAAAGTCTCTTTATGAAGATTTGTCTTCATTGTCGCAAAAATTTCTTCTTTAAGCCTATAGCGTTGCAGCCCCCACCTGCTTGTATTGGTGGGCGATATGATCCGCTACCACGTTAAAGATCAGGGTGAAGGCAAACAATACGATGCCCGTGGCAAAAAGGGCATAATAGTGATCGCCCCGGAAAGGGGCCTCTGCCATTTCTGCCGCAATGCTGGCAGGCATTGGTCTGACCGGGTCAAATATGGAAGTGGGTATCATGGTTGCGCCGCCTGCTACCATAAGCACCACCATGGTCTCCCCAATAGCCCTGGACATACCAAGAATGATGGCTGTGCAGATGCCCGAAAGGGATGCGGGGAGGATGACCCGGGCAATCGTTTCCCAGTGGGTAGCCCCCAAGGCCAGAGAAGCCTCTTTGAGTTCTGCTGGCACACTGAAAATAGCGTCTTCAGAAATGCTGCAAATAGTCGGGATCGACATAAAAGCAAGCATCAATGACGCATTGAAAAGATTCAAGCCAGTGGGTATTCCGAGAACATCCTGAAGAAAGGGTGCCACAATAACCATACCGAAAAAACCAATCACAACAGAAGGCAGCGCTGCCAGGAGCTCCACAATCGGTTTGATCCATTGCCGCAGCCGGTGAGACGCAACCTCTGCGAGATAAAGGGCGGTCAGCACCCCCAGAGGAATTGAGACAAGAGCGGAGACAGAAGTAACGGCTAAGGAGGCTACGATCAGCGGAAAGATGCCAAAGTCCGGAGGCTCGTCCGTGGGGTACCAGTAGCGTCCGAACAGAAAATCGTGAACAGAAACCTTGTTGAAAATCGGAAGTCCTTCTGAAAAGAGAAAGAGTACAATCAGGCCGAGTGTCGTTATGGAGGCCAGTGCAACACAGAAAAAAAAGATCCGGATAGCCCGCTCTCTCGTTTGCCGACTTTTTACCATGTTCTATATATCTTTCTCTACAAGTTTTTGTAACACAGGTTGAAGCAAGAGATATGCAGATGCTGGATACTGGATAGAACAAAAAATGCGTTTTTCTTAATCCAGTATCCAGCATCCAGTATCCAGCAACCAGTATCGTGAAGCCTCAACCTCGTCGGCCCGCCCTGCCCGCCCTGGCGCGTGGTTTGTCGCTATGTATCAAGCTAGCAATCCCGGTCTGGGCCAGGGGCACGACATGCCTGAATCAACCAGGAGTCCGTGCAAACGCGGTCTGGGCCGGGGTTTGAGGCGAAGCTTCGTTAATACAAAGGCACATAACCTGCCTCGGCCACATATTTTTGTCCTTTTTCCGGGTGCACAACAAAGTTGATAAACTTAAGGGTATCTCCGTTTGGCCAGCCACTCGTGAACATATAGAGCGGCCTGCTGATGGGATATGTCCCGGTCAGCGTTGTTTCCGCAGACCCTGTGATTCCGTTTACCCTCAAAGCCTTTACGCTTTCATCCATATATCCGAGACCGATGTAACCAATGGCGTTCTTGTTTTTTGAAACAGCCTGCACAATGGCTCCATTAGAGGCCTGAAGGAGTGCCCCCGGGAAAACCCTTTCCTTTTCCATCACTTTCTTATTCCACACCTCATAGGTCCCAGAGGACGTGTCGCGGGAAATAACCACAATCGGCCTGTCCGGGCCGCCCACTTCTTTCCAGTTCTTGACTTTTCCTTGATAGATGGCCCTAAGCTGTTCCATGGTGAGATTCATCACGGAATTGCCGGGGTGCACCACCGGCACGATACAGTCATAGGCTACGGCAAAGGGTACCGGGTATTCCCCTTTTTCAACTGCTAGTTCTACTTCCTTGGGCTTGATAAATCGGGAGCTGTTCGCGATATCGGTGCTCCCATCAATGAGGGCCTTTATGCCATTGCCTGAGCCGCCACCGGAAATGGAGATCTTCACACCCGGGTGCTCCTTCATGTAGACCTC
>JAUVJO010000421.1 GCA_030592345.1 Deltaproteobacteria bacterium | reverse complement strand
CCCAAAGATGAAGGAGGAATATAATGCTTAAAAGACTTTACGCGAACAATTATCGCTGCCTGGTCAATTTTGAGATAAATTTCGATGAACTGACCCTGCTGGTTGGGCCGAACGGTGGCGGAAAATCCACTCTATTTGATTTGCTATACAAGATTCGTCACCTTATAGTGGATAATGTTAAGGTCGACGAAGTATTTCCTCCGGAGGATCTCACAGCTTGGGTCAACAAAAGCGAACAGTCCTTTGAGCTTGATGTGCAGGGAAAAGATGGACTTTTTTCCTACAAGCTTGTCATATCTCACAATCCCGATATTAAGAAACAGAGAGTTGAGGTCGAACATTTATTGTTAGACGGCAAGCCGCTGTTCGAGTTCAAGCAGGGGGAGGTTAAGCTTTACAAAGACGATCACAAGCCCGGTCCGGAGTATTCCTTTGACTGGTCTGTTTCGGCCCTATCCACTATCGTCTCAAGGGCGGACAATAAAAAATTGACATGGTTTAAGGAATGGGTGGAGATGATGTTTATCGTCAGCCTTCAGCCAAAGGGAATGACTTCGGAAACGGCGGAAGAATCTAATTGGCTAAACCGGGATGGAACCAATTTTGCCTCATGGTATCGCTACATATCCCAAGAACATCAGGACAAGATTTTTAAACTGGCAAAGCAACTGCAAGATAACATACCCGGTTTCCACGCCTTCAAGCTTGAACAGGCCGGAAAGCATAGAATTCTAAAAGTAGGGTTTGTCAGTGGAGATGAAAACACCGCGCAAATCTATTTTGACTTTGAACAACTCTCTGACGGCCAGCGCGTTATGATTGTCCTCTATTCGCTCCTGCTTGGCTTGCAGGACATGGGGCATACCGTCTTTATTGATGAACCGGAAAACTATGTTTCCTTGCCCGAAATTCAACCCTGGCTCATGGAACTTAACGATGCCTGTGGGGACGGCTTCCCCCAGGCCGTACTCATCAGCCATCACCCCGAACTGATAGATTATTTAGGCCCCGAAAGCGGTAAGTGGCTCGAAAGGGATCCCCTTGGCCCAACCCGCATCAAAAAGATGCCGGAACAGATTAAAAAAGGGTTGAAGCTCTCAGAGCAAATTGCAAGGGGGTGGACGGAATGAGCATACGGCGTGTGAAGATTGTACTTCTCTGCGAGGATTCCCAACACGAAGCCTTTACTCGGAGATTTCTTAAAGGGATGGGTTGGAATACGAGAGAAATCCGCGTGGAAAAAAGTCCATCAGCTCTTGGCTCTGCGGAACAGTGGGTGAGGGAAAAATTTCCGGGCGAATTATCTGTTTATCGGCAAAGGCGACAGCGAGCTGCTTCTGCCTTAATCGCCATGATCGACGCTGACACCAGAAGCGTACAAGATCGAATCAATGAATTCGAGAGGGCATGCGATTCGGTGCAAATCGCATTTCGAGCTGCTGACGAGGCCGTTGCCATTGCGGTTCCTAAACGAAACATTGAAACCTGGATCTATTACCTGAGAGGCCGGCCGGTGAATGAACAAGACCCTTATCCCAGATTAGAAAGAGAGCGGGATTGCAAACCGGCGGTGGACCATTTGGTGGAACTGTGTCACTCAACCGGACTTGCAACGGATACCCCCGAGGCACTGGTAGCAGGTTGTGACGAATATAATGTCAGAATAAGACCGATCAGATAGCACGACATTAAAGGTGCAAAAATCAGAAAGAAATGCATCTATAAAAGCACCTTTAACCAGTATTCAGATTCAACTTCTGGCTCTGAATAGGGGAGACCCGTCAATTCCCTATGGTGCGAAATATTCAAAAAATGAAAGACCTTGGTGTACTAAAACGAATCGGTTCCAAAAAAGCCGGACACTGGGAGGTGATCGGTTGCCCCGAGTAATTGAAAGCCTGAGCAAACCCATCCGTTCTGCCGCCGAAAGATAGTGGTGTCATGCCTACACAATTGACAAAATAGGAAAAAGAAGGTGTACGCAAATAAGTTAAAAACATGATAAGAGCATAAGGTGTGTCGATTACGGAATGAGCTTGCGACTAAAGAAGCCGGCGGAGAGTTTTTGCTGTATCAGACCGACGACGGGCAGGTGAAGCTTGAAGTTCGCCTTCAAAACGAGACGGTCTGGCTCAAATTATTATCCTCAAAATATTCAATATATGGATGTCTGCCCTGCTCTATTTAGCGGGGTGGTTAAT
>JAUVJO010000049.1 GCA_030592345.1 Deltaproteobacteria bacterium | reverse complement strand
GTTGGTGGCGGGTACGCCGACAGGACAAACTATTACACAATTCAGACAGGAGACACATTTATCCTTGTTCACCCTTGCCCCAAGATAACAATGCAGGCATCTGAGCGCCTCTTTGGTGGCCTGCTCCCGGGAAAGGACAGATTCTACCTCGCGGAACCCCTTTAATCTTTCCTCAACAGAAAGACTCGGCTTTGTGCACCTGGCAAATTTTGTGGTCCTTTCGATGACCGACCGGGGAAGGCTTTCTTTGTCAGCGTCATCGGTAACCTCAACAGCAGGTGTTGACTTTCCCCTCAAATAGCAATCGATCGAAACTGCTGCCCGCTTACCTGCACCAATCGCCTCAACCACAGTAGCAGACCCTGTGACAGCATCTCCGCCAGCAAAAACGCCAGGACGTGAGGTTACAAGCGTGTCGGGACTATCGACCAGAACCTGTCCTGTTCCTTCCGCAAGGTCTGCATTGTCGAATATTGGAGAGGAATCGGGTACCTGGCCCACAGCCACGATCACCATATCCACATCGAGTGTGACCTCAGATCCCGGCACAGGCTTCGGTTTCCTTCGGCCACTGGCATCAGTCTCGCCCAATTCGTTTCTTATGCATCTTAAACCAACGAGCTTTCCGTTCTTACTTTCCCCAACTCTTTGTCCAAGAATCTCAATGGGTGAGGTCAAATACGATATTTGAACGCCTTCACGGACAGCATCTTCTACTTCTTTGGCGGCAGGCATCTCTTCCAAAGCTCGCCGATAGAGGATATGAACCTCCCCTGCCCCCAGGCGAAGGGCGCACCTGGCTGAGTCAATAGCCGTGTTTCCACCGCCGATCACGGCCACCTTCTTTCCCACGCGGGGATTTTCACCCTGGTTTACGGCTTGCAAGAAAGAAATGGCTGAAACTACACCTTCCAATTCATCCTCACCGGCAATGCCGAGCTTGCGGTCTCTGTGGGCACCAATCCCCACAAACACCGCTTTGTATCCCTGCTCGGCCAGATCATTGAGATTGATCTCTTCACCGATACGAACCCCTGTCTTGACCTCAATCCCCAGGTCGAGGATGGCCTGAATCTCCTCATCCAGCACATCTTTGGGGAGGCGATATTCGGGCACCCCTACTCTAAGCATCCCCCCCAAAACCGGTAATGCTTCGAAGATCGTTACCTGGTGCCCGAGCAATGCCAGGTCGTGGGCGGCCGCAAGCCCGGCAGGCCCCGAGCCAACAACTGCCACCTTGTGCCCGCTTGGGCTGTCAGAAAATACGGGTTTATACTGCTCCTTCCACAAGCCGTCAGCGGCAAAGCGTTTCAGCGCGGCAATGGCAATCGGCTCATCGACTTGCCCCCTCTTGCAGGCAGTCTCGCACGGATGGGTGCAAATACGGCCGCATACCCGAGGCAAGGGATTATGTCTTCTAATATCAACAAATGCTTCTTCAAACCTTCTTTCAGCAATATGGCAAACGTATCCTCTGACATCACTAAAAATAGGGCAGGCCAACTGGCAAGGTGGGCAGGGCGAATAATCCATGTTCGTATGAGCTGTGTTATTCATGCAAGATCTTCTACGAGACGGGCAGCGACACGATAAAGGTCGTCCCCTTTCCGACTTCGCTCTCCACACGGACTGAACCGTTGTGGGCATCCAGGATACCTTTGACAATGGACAGCCCCAGGCCTGAGCCAGTCACACGCCTGGTTTGTTCCGTCTTGATGCGATAGAACCTCTCAAAAACCCGGTCAATGTCTTCAGGCGGAATTCCAATGCCGGTGTCGGCCACCTTGATTTCTATGTCTTTGCCAGCCTTGTTAAGGGTTACGCGCACGTTGCCACCGTTTGGCGTGTATTTGATGGCATTGCTGATGAGGTTGACAAAGAGCGCCTGCATGCCGCCACTGTCGCCACTAAACATTGGGATGTCTTCCTCAATCTCGAATTCTATGTTAACACCTTTCTCTTCAGCAGACAGCAGCATAAGCTCTACGGTTCGCGGCAAGATCTCCGTCAAGTCCAGGCTTTCAATCTTCTGGATCGATTTGCCCTCCTCAATACGCCGATAGTCCAGGATGTCGTTGACCAGGGTAATCATACCCTTGGTCTTTTCCTTGGCTTTTCCTAGCAGGCTTGTCTGTTTGGCAGTAAGATCCCCGGCCAGTCCGTCATGAATTACTGAAACCTGCATAAGCAGGGCGCTCAAAGGAGCCTTGAGTTCGTGGGAGACCATTGAGAGAAAATCGGCTCTGAGTTTGTCCATTGCACTGACTTTTGTGACGTCATGAAAAAGGGATACCGCACCAATAACAGATCCTGTCCCATTTTTTACAGGGTCTACATGTACGCGCAAGACTTTTTCCTGCACTTTGACCACAGGTTCTTCACCGGCCATTAATGGAGCCAAAGAACTATCTGATTCGATTGCTCGCATAATAAACGACAACAGCTCGTCCGACTCAATCCACTCCGAAACAGGATGACCGATGCTCTTTTTCTCAGTCAAGCCAAACAGGCTTGCAGCGTTTTCATTAAACAAAACGATATCCGTTTTCCAGTCAGTTATAACAAGAGCGTCGGCAAAACTGTTGAAAATCGCAAGAAGATTCTCTTCACGGCAGGGCTCACGTAAAGTGGCCTGCCTTTGCCGTCTCAGTATTCTCACTTGCCGGTTGAGCCTAAAAGCATCTATGGCCCGATTCATCTTTATCCAGAAGCGGTCCTTGGTAAAGCTCTTGCGGATGCAATCGTAGGCCCCGGCGTGTATCGCCTCTATGGCTTCCTCTCCACAGTTTGTAGACATGGTCACGATCAGGACTTCATGCCTGGACTTTTGTATAATGTTGATGAGAGACATCCCTCCCCACCCGGGAAGCTCAAGGGAAAGGAGAATGATGTCTACATCTCCGGGCTGTTTCTGGATGATATCCAGGGCCTCTTCGACAGATTCTGCCATGCGGACCCCGTGGCCTTCCTGAAGGAGGAGCTCGCGGCATCTTTGCATTATGGTGATATCGTTTTCCACCACCAATACGTTTGTGCTCGGCTTAATCAACATAGTCTCATGAATTCCCGCCCAGCCAGTCCTCTACTCGCTCCACCAACTCTTGAGTTTCGACCGGTTTGGCAATGTAATCGTCTGCCTCGGTCATAAGGCCCATGTGTTGGGTGTAATGCGTCCTGAACATGTCCTGGCCCACGCCGGTGAGCAGAATGACCGGAATCTTCTTCAGTTTTGGATCTGCCTTAAGGACCACACAGACGTCGTATCCGTTCATTTCAGGCATCATCACATCGAGGATGACCAGATCGGGTTTTTCGGTCCGTACCTTTTCCAGCCCCTCTTTCCCGTCGTAAGCCAGCACGACCTCGTAGCCCTTGCTTTCCAACAAGAGCCCCGTTGCCTCACAAAAGTCAACGTCGTCGTCAACTAACAACACCTTTTTCATGGCCACACCTATTACAATTCCGGATTTTAGATTGCGGATTCACAGAAACCCGATTCTGAGCATATTTCCGGAAACCCATTATTCCTTACCAATCCTTTTAAGGATCTTCCCGACCCTTTCGAGCAATGTGGCGCTTTCGATGGGCTTTTCCACATAATCGTCAACATCGAGCTGGATGCCGGTTTCCAGTTCGTAGCGGCGATTGCTAACGTCCTGCTGTACCGAACTCAGGATGATAATCGGCATACTGCCATACTTGGCGTGCCGCGGATGTTTTAGGGCTTTGCACACCTCAAAGCCGTCCATTACGGGCATGAGGAGATCCAGGATGAGCAAATCCGGCTGCTCTTCTTTCAGCTTGACCAGGCACTTTTCGCCGTTCTCTGCCGTGACTACCGTGTGGCCGCCAGCCTCCAATATCATCTGCAAGGTTTCCCGCATGTCCGGATCATCGTCCGTCACCAGAATCTTGGCGCTTGCTCCCATGGTGTACCCCCTGTCATTTATCATTTATCATTTGCCATTTATCATTGGTCATCTCTCAATAGAATTGGATATTGTCGATTGAATATCAAAGATTGGAAGAATAAATAATCAATCATCACTGACCATTGACTACTTAATCACCAATCACCAATCACCAATGATAAATCACTAATGATAAATGACTAATGATAAATGACCAATGATTACACCACCGGCCTCGGCATCAAGCCTGCTTCTTCCACAATCCGAGGCACTATATCCTCCCATGCCACTGCCATGACATGTATGCCGTGCACTCCTTCAACCTCTTTGAGTTGCTCGATCGTCTCCAGGCAGATCTTGACCCCCTCTTCCTTGGGATCTTTAGCATCGGCCATGCGATCAACGATCTCCAGTGGCACACTCAAGCCTGCGACGTTATTTCTCATGTAGCGAGCCATACCAACGGACTTAACGGGTATCAGCCCCGCAAGGATATGTGTTTTTTCATGAAGGCCCTTATCTCTTGCCATCTTCATCCATTCAGTAAACCTGGCCATGTCAAATATGCCCTGAGTCTGAATAAAATCCGCTCCGGCGTTCACCTTTTTTGCCAAACGGATGACCCGAAACTCAAACGGGTCGGCAAAAGGATTGGCTGCCGCTCCGATAAAAAACGGCACATCTCCTGAGATTTCTTCGCCATTGAGGAATTTGTGTTCATCCCGCATGGTCTTGACCATCTGAATGAACTGGATCGAATCGATATCATACACGCCTTTTGCTGTCGGGTGGTTGCCAAATTTTTGATGATCGCCGGAAAGGCAGAGCACATTGCGAATGCCTAGCGCGGCCGCCCCAAGGATATCGCCCTGCAAGGCAAGACGATTCCGATCTCTTACCACCATCTGAAGGACCGGCTCCACACCCAGTTCTTTCAATAGAAGGCAGCCGCCAAGACTGGACATACGCACAATAGCGGTCTGGTTGTCAGTCACATTCAAGGCGTCGCAGCAAAACTTTAAGAGTTCCCCTTTTCTCTGAATGACCTTGGCAGAACTACCCTTTGGAGGTCCGGCCTCAGCAGTCACTGCAAACTGGCCGCTTTCCAATATTCTTTCCAGGCTACTCCCTGATTTCATAGTTTGAGATCCTCTCTGACCATCTTTCTGGGTCCGCCGTGTCCGGCAGGCGACCAGTCTTTGACAGGAAAGATCTCTTCCAGCATTTCCAGCCGATCAAGCCTGGTCAGGCGGTCTATGATCAGTTGCCATACGCAGTCTACTTCCTTGCTGATCTCGCATTTTCCGTTCACAGAACCTCCGCATGGCCCATTGAGAAGCTGCTTGGCACACCTGGCAATGGGGCACAGCCCGGCTGTTTTTCCCAGGATGCAGTCACCGCAGCCAGAGCACCGTTCCGACCACACGCCCAACTTCTCGGCCACACCGATGAAGGTTGTATTGAGTGCCGGCAAGACCACCTTGTGCTCGAATACGTCGCTCAGCAGTTGCACCCCTGCACCGCAGGCCATGGAAAGGATCACGTCATAATCATCCGGATTCACCCTGGTCCCTATTTGCTCTATGAACTCGCGGTCACACTGCCGTTCAATAGTGAGTTCGTCAATGTGCACATCCTGGTTCTCCAGCTTGAGGGCCATCTTCAACTGCAAGGCCAGAATGGCCACATCTTTTTCGCCACCAGACAGACAGACTGCCACACAGGTGCCACATCCGAGGACAAGGATCCTCTTTGCGCCAACAACAGATTCCTTGATCTCCTCAAATGGTTTTCTCTTGGCTACGATCATCTATACTTCCTTGGGGTTGTCATTTATCATTTTTTTCTGTTGAACCCATGAAAGGTTTGCTCTTTTTTACGTTCCGAAGCAACGAAAACCATGCAAGAGCCGAGTTTTGTCAAATTCTATTCTTTGCTTTCTTTTGCTCTTTGGATTCCACATATCCTGAGACAACGCTCGGCCTCGCGCCTGGCCTGCTCCTCGCTAAAGCCCAAATCAAACTCCTTGAAAGTCCCGACACGCTCGGAAACAGGAAGGCGCAACATCGGTTCTCGGGCTGCACGCTCTACGTCCTTTGACTCAAACTCTATTCCTATCCAGTCCTTGCGGCGACCGCTCTTAATATCCTGGCCCGTGAGATAACGGTCGATCGATATGGCGGCCTCCTTCCCTGATGCCACGGCCTCTACCACCGAACGAGGACCATAGGACGCATCGCCGCCCACAAAAAGCCCTGCAACGTTCGTCTCCAGGGTGAGGGGATCTGTTACCACCGGGCCTCTTGGGGAGACCTCCAAATCGGGCACACCCTCGGCAAAAGACATATCACACGCCTGGCCGATAGTAATGAGCACTGTATCACCATCCAGACTCATTAGTTCACATTCATCGTATTGAGGATTGAAACAGCCCTGCGCATCAAAGACCGCAGTGCAGCGTTTGAATTCTACGCCCTTAACCCGCCCGTCTTTTCCTGTGAACCGATTGGGCCCACAGCTATTCGTAATGGTTATTCCCTCATCTAAGGCATCCTTGATCTCGTGTTCCCAGGCAGGCATCTCATCCCGGGCCTCCAGACAGACGATCTGGATCTCTTCGGCCCCGGTTCTTAGCGCAGCAAGAGCAACGTCTATGGCCACATTGCCACCACCAATGACTATTGTCCTTTTGCTGATCGACACTTCTTTTTTGAGTGACAAATCTTGCAGGAAATTAATTCCATGTATGATACCAGCGAGATTCTCCCCTTCCACATTCAAACTCCGGCTGACATGAAGCCCCACTGCGATGAAAAAGGCATTGTAGTTGTCATTTTTGAGGCTTTCTATCGTTACATCTTTGCCAAATGTCACGCCGGTCTTGATCTCCACGCCCATGTCCACAATCGTCTGTATCTCTGCCCTAAGGATGTCACGTGGCAGGCGATACTCCGGAATCCCAACAGCCATCATACCTCCTGCAACGGGAAGCCTTTCAAAGATCGTAACACGATACCCTTCGATGGCCAGAAAATAGGCTGCTGTGAGTCCTGCGGGACCTGCTCCGATAATGGCGACTTTATCTTCCTTCCGGGCTTTTATTTCAGGGACATAGCATTTGTCTTGTGAAAGGTCCACGTCTGCCAGGAAGCGCTTGAGGTATTCGATGGCAATCGGCTCGTCCACTGTGCCCCGGTTGCACTGCGCCTCGCAAGGGTGATGGCAGACTCGGCCGCATATGGCCGGGAAAGGCATCTCTTTTTTGATCAGCTTCAAACCCTCCGCATATTTTTCCTGGGAAATGGCTGCAATAAAGCCGGAGATGCTTATGTGGGCCGGGCACGCCGCCTTACAAGGACCAGTCCCCCACTGATCAAAGGCAGAAGGTTCAACATATCCTTGCTTGATGGCCATATCACGAAGGACGTCTATCACCCCGCTGAACTGTATACCCTGGGGACAATCAAAGGTACATGTGTCGCAATGCGTACAGTACCATATGGCGTCCGACCCCAGGAGCCGGTCCTTAAGACCCATTCTAATCATGTGAAGGATCCTTCTGGGGTCAAACGCGGCTTCTGCCTGGCTGACAGGACAAAGACCCGTACATGTCCCACACTCAAAACAACGTTTTGCTACTTGGCCGCCAGGCATGGCAGTCACTTCATATTTGAAGTGATGCTCCAGATCATTTTTGGTTATGGTCAAGGGATACTCCTCGGTATCGAATGCGGATTTTGGAATTCGGATTGCGGAGTCAAGTTGCTTATACATTTCTTATGCATTTTGCACTCCGGATTCTGCGATCGTCCTCTCCTGCTTTGCCATCTCACGCATCATGGCCTCGTTGATTTTCTCGGCCATCTTTGCTTCAATCACCTCCGGCGCATAGTCGTTTTCCTTTCTCAGATTCAGGGCAAGCTTGCCCCAGCGAGTCCGCAGCTTGACACTCTCTACAGCGGATCTGGCCGCCGACAGCTTCAACCTGAGTTCATCTTCGGCCATGGCCTCGGTGTCCCCTAACGGACCAAGTTGCTTGATTGTGTCGGTAAAGCTCGTTATCAAGCGCACAAAGAGTGGGGCCTCGGCAGCCGAAGCCCAATTCAACTCCAGCCTCCTGGGCTCTACGCCCGCGATCTCCAGCACCTTGCGGGTAACATGGCTTGTTACTATGGCATCATAATTACCAACCTGGTAATGACACTCTCCAAGCTGTCAGCCACCCACAAAGACCCCGTCTGCTCCCAGGCGAAAAGCCTCAATGATGAAGAGCGGATCAATTCTGCCCGTACACATAACCCTGATTACCCGGATATTGGGGGGGTATTGAAAACGTACCACCCCTGCCCCATCGGCTGCCGCATAGCAGCACCAGTTGCAGAGAAAACCAAGTATCTTTGGTTCAAACTTATTATCTGTCATTTTGTTCATCCCGTACTCTGTCATTGGTCATTAGTCATTTGGTAATCCCGACTCCCATTGTGCAGTTCCCAACTATACTCCGAACGGCCATTAACTGCGCTTTTTTGAAGTGCCTAAAGTGAGCTAAAATGCCTAAAATTATAGGACCAACGACCGGTTTTTATTATAATAATATCTTCAAGTCCTCAACTTTAGCTCACTTTAGACACTTTAGTTCACTTTAGGCACTCTCTCGCGGCAAAAGCTCCAATTGTGGCCGTGCTGAGTATAATGACCAGTGACAAATGACTCTTGACTAATAACTAACTCCCTTCACCAAACGCCCCTATCTGGGCCGTGATCTGCTTGTTGGTAAATCCACCCATGGATATAGATAACGTGGGACAGTGGGAAGCGCATATGCCGCACCCCTTACATGAGGCTGAGATCGTCTCGGCCTTTTTCTTTTTGCCGACTTTTATCATTCTAATGGATGCGTAAGGACACAGGCTCTCACAGATTCCACATCCAATACAGGTATCTATATCTACTGAAGAGACAATTGGCTCTACCGTGACATATCCCCTGCCGAGCAAAATGGCTGCCTTTGCGGCAGCGGCCTTGGCCTGTGATATTGAATCACCAATCGATTTTGGCCAATGGGCCAGCCCACAAACAAATACTCCTGCTACAGCAGACTCAACAGGGCGAAGTTTCACATGCGCCTCTAAGAAAAAATTCTCCTGAGTTGTAGCAGTCTTCAACATTTTTGACAGTGTTTCAATTTCATTAGGGACTATTGCCACGCTAAGCACTAGATAATCAGGTTCAATCTGCAGAGTCTCTCCAAGGATTATATCCGTAAATTCCACACGAATAGATCCTGCGTTGTCAGTTACTCTTGGCTTGTCGTCCACCTCGTAGCGAATAAAGATAATACCTTTATCCCTTGCCTCTGTGTAGTAATCCTCCACAAAACCGCAGGTGCGCATGTCCCTGAACAGGACATAAATATTGGCATCAGGGTTTAACTGGCGAACTTTCAGAGCATTTTTTACTGCCTGGCCACAGCAGATTCGGCTACAATACTCAAGATCTTCACCCCTTGAACCAACGCACTGAATCATCACAATGTCTTCTATGGTTTTCGGGTCGGGAGAGGCTGACAACATCTTTTCGAACTCGAGCTGCGTGACCACCTGTTCGGACTCGCCATATAGATACCTTTTAGTCTGGTACTCACGGCCCCCGGTTGCAATAATAGTTACACCGTGCTCTAATGCTACGTCTTCGGAGTCTGTCTTCAACCTGGTCGAGAAATTTCCTACATAACCGCTTATGTTTTCAACTTCTGAATTCTTGAAAACATGAATCAGGGGGGCATCCTCAACCTTTTTTATTGTGTCTCTTAAAAACCCCCTGATATCTCTTCCTGCCAGGTTATAGTACATCCTGTTTAAGTTCCCACCCAGCAGATCGGTTTTTTCCACAAGATAGCTTTCAAAGCCCTGTTCGGCGAGGCTCAGGGCCGCGGACATACCCGCAAGTCCACCCCCTATGATCAGGGCCTTAGATATGACTGCAACGGTCTGCTCTTTGAGTGGTTCAATCAGCCTGGCCTTGGCTACAGCCATCCTCAACAGATCTTTAGCCTTTGTCGTAGCTTCCTCAGGCGTGTCGGCATGCACCCACGAACACTGATCCCTTATGTTGGCCATCTCGAAGAGAGAAGGATTCAAACCAATTTCTTTCAGCGTCTCCTGAAATAAGGCTTCATGGGTACGCGGTGTACAGGCGGCTACCACAACGCGGTTTACGTTTTGCTCTTTTATCTTTTCTTTAATCAGTTCCTGGGTATCCTGAGAGCAGCTATAGAGATTTCTTCCAACAAACACTACACTGTCGAGCGTAGAGGCATATTCAGCGACATCATTGACGTCAACCACGCCTGCAATGTTGGTCCCGCAGTGGCAGACAAATACACCGATACGAGGCTCGTCTCCTGTCTCAATCTCAGGAGGATATTCCTTTTTTATTGCCTCTGTACCTCGGGTTGCAGCAAGAAGTTCGGCCACCCCCGCAGTTGCTCCGCTTGCGTGAGTCACACAGTCCGGAATATCATACGGGCCCTTAAACGCGCCGGCCACGAATATCCCCGGCCGGCTCGTCTCCAAAGGAGTAACTGTATGTGTATCGCAAAAGTCGTATTTGTTAAGATCGATACCGGTGATTCCGGATAGCTCCTTGGCCGAGTCCGGTGACTCAAGGCCCTCGGACAGGACTACCATATCAAATTCTTCTACTTTATGTTCTCCCCTGTCATTTACATAGGTGAGTCTCAAAGAACCATCGGCCTCTTCAACAGATGCGACCCTGCTCCTGACATATCGAATGCCGTATTTCGCCTTGCTCCTTTGTCTGGTCTGGTCAAACCCCTTACCCCTTGTCCTCATGTCCATGTAAAATATTGTAACATGAACATACGGGTCGTGCTCTTTGGCTATCATGGCCTCTTTGATGGAATACATGCAGCAGACACTGGAACAGTAGTTGTTATTGCACGTAACATCCCTTGAACCTATACACTGGAGAAAGGCAATCTTTCTGGGATCGGCCAAGCCGGACGGCCTGAGTATCTTGCCTTGTGAAGGTCCTGAGGCACTCATGAGACGCTCAAACTCCATGCTGGTTACCACGTCAGGGTACTTGCCATAACCAAAGCGGCTCAACACTTCGTGTCCGATACGCCCGAAACCAGGTGATAAGATAATAGCCCCAACGGAGAGATCAAGGAACTCATCTTTGTCTTGAAGGTTTATGGCACGGGAAGGGCATGCAGAGACACAGATAGTGCACATCTCATGCTTGAAGAAGAGACAGTGTGCCGGATCAATGTAATATGAAGACGGAACGGCCTGCACATAGTCTTTGCGTACAGCCTTGCTGAAGGCCAACCCCTGATTGTACAGATCAGGGATTTGTACAGGGCAATACTTGGCGCACGTATCACATCCGGTACACAACTCCTCGTCTACGTAACGGGGAAGGCGATGGACCCTGACCGCGAACCTGCCGGGGCCGCCATCAACAGAAACCAGCGTTGCTTTTGTAATGATCTTAATGTTAGGAGACCGACCGGCCTCAACCAACTTGGGCGCCAGTATTCAGATGGCGCAGTCATTGGTTGGGAAGGTCTTATCGAGTTGAGCCATAATTCCACCGATAGACCCCCCTTTTTCAATCAGGTACACATAGTAACCCAAACCAGCCAGGTCCAGGGATGCCTGAATACCGGCAATGCCGCCGCCAACAACCATCACGGAGCCTGATTTGCTCTTTTGCATTCTTACAATTCCCGCCTCATTGTCATATCAAAGAGGACCCTTTCTTTCTTTTCCTGGATTCCCAGGGCCTCGCGCTTTTTTTCAATATGCCGGATCATCATCTGTGCCATCTCAACCGGGTCTTCTGCAACCCCCCACATCCCGCCGTAAAGCTCTTCCAGCCCTTTGAAGAGATAATCGGTAAGGACCTTGCTCCCTGTTGTAGGGAAGGTCCTGCCAAATACGACAAAGACACCGCTTGCCACACAATAGTGTCCAATAGAAACCGCCTTCTCACTCATCCATTCAGGGGCGCAGCCTGCCGCAGGGACCTGGCTGATATCATCGCCGAGGCCGCCTTCACGTACAATTTCAGAAGCTGCGATCAGGATACGGCTGTTATCCACGCAGGAGCCCATGTGCAGGACCGGCGGCACACCTACGGTCTCGCACACTTCTCTTAGGCCAGGGCCTGCCAGTTCTGCTGCCTCTGGTCGCAACAGGCCTTCCCTGCCGCAAGCCGTAGCAGCACAACCTGTCACCAGGACAAGGACGTTGTTGGCTATCAGCTCCTTGACCACTGTCGTATGCACGTAGCCTGAAAGGACATGGGCGCTATCACACCCAACAACGGCCCCGACCCCTCTGATGCGGCCATTAATGATGTTGTCGTTAAGGGGCCGGTAAGACGCCCTGAAGGTCCCGCCCAGCATATGGTTGATTGTTTCATGACTGAACCCTGCCACCACGTCCATCTTGTGTCTGGGAATATTCACCCCTTTTCTCTTGGGGTATCTCTCTATGGCTCGCCTTACGATTGTTCTTGCTGTCTCCAGTGCGTGGTGGTGGTCAAACTCGATGTGGGTTGCCCCCGGGATTTTTGCGCGAGGAGAGGTGGTGATAATCTCTGTATGAAAACACTTGCCCACGGTCGCTACGGACTGCATGATACACTGGATGTCAACGACCATGGCCTCAACCGCACCAGTGGCCAGTACGATCTCCTGCTGTATAAAGCTACCTGCGACCGGGATACCGTGCCTCATCAAGATCTCGTTTCCCGTACAACAGACGCCAACCAGGTTTATTCCGGGAGCGCCAACCTCTTTTGCTGCTGCCAGCATCTCAGGTTCCTGGCACACCATGGCCATGGCCTCTGAAAGGATCGGTTCATGGCCGTGCACCACTATGTTTACCTCCTCTTCGTCAAGGACGCCAAGATTGACTATGGCCCTGATCGGCACAGGGGTTCCGAACATGATGTCCTGCAACTCAGTGGATATCATGGAGGCACCCCACCCATCGGCTATGGCAAGGCGGGTACCCTGCAAGAGGAGATTTTTGTAGTCCTGATCAGTACCCATGTGCGTGCGGTGCATGGTTTCCATGACCTCCCGCTGGATACCCCTTGGCAGTACCCCTGTCTTTTTCCAGACATCCTGCCTTTTTAAGGGGGCACGACTCACGGTGTAGAGACCCCCTTCCTGCCTCCCGAACTCGGCCAGTGCTTTTTCCCCCAGTTCTATGGCAATATCTTTTGTTGAGCGACCTTCGGTCTTGATCTCAAAGCGGTCGGCCATAGCGAGGAGTTTTTTTTCGTCCTTGATGGTATAATCGGATTCCCCCTTGGCAGCGGCGATAAATCCGAGGGTGGTTTCAAGGCCGTGATCCATGTGGGCCGAGGCACCGCCTGCTATCATGCGGATAAAATTACGCGCAGCCACGGTCGAAGCAGTTGCCCCACAGATACCGATCGACTCGGGAACATCCTCGATGATCATGCACGGCCCAAAAGAACATATCCGGCAGCAGGTGCCGCCCTTGCCGAAAAGACAGGGCTGAATGACCTTCTTTTCCATCCGCTGCATATAGGTAACCACGCCGTTCTTGGCGGCCTCCCTGGCCACCTGCAT
>JAUVJO010000417.1 GCA_030592345.1 Deltaproteobacteria bacterium | reverse complement strand
TAGCCTTACTTGTAAATCTTACGTCCCACACCATAATTACCTATTACCATCAATTGGTATTTTGTCAAGCAGGAGTTACCAAAATCAAGAAAAAATGGGGATATCTTCCGTTTCCCTGAAGGATGTAAGCATCTTGGGCAAGGGTGGTTATTAAGTCATACCAGCAAGGATCTGTTTCTGGCGAAATCCCGATGCACGTACTTCAAAAAGTGGCTGGCCTGGCTGCAAAATGGCCAGTTCCAAAGCCGCGGCGGCTCGCTGGCGTTGGAAACCTTTTCTAAGGGCTTCCTGCAGATGTTCAGGGGATATGGGTTGACCCAAGAGATATCGAGTGCCGTATCGAAACGCAGCTTTATTCTTCGCCCACCATTCATCGATCAATTTGGGCTCCGGCCAAGGGATGTCCTCATCAGGATCAAGTTCCACATCTTCGTCTTCAGGCTCTTCTGTCGGACCAGCCTCAAACCCCTCAAACCCCTCCGGCCACTCGCCTTCAAGATCCTCGTACGCCAAGTCAACGCCGGTAATCATGGTGAAGGCCTCTCCCGCAACACGAGCAAGTTCCGGCACTTCCATATGCTCAATAAGCCACGGAATGCGTACCGGATTCCCGGCAACTCCCGCCCCGATCATTGTATAGCGAAGCCAGTCAGGTTGCTGAGACATTTCTTTCAGCCAGTTTTGAATACTGATATTGTCCATAACTCGCAAAGTAAGGTTTAAAGCGCTTTCCCGGAAGGGTGACTCTGATGTGGCGAGGGTTTTGAGAAACTCCAAGGACTCACCTCTATCTCCTAACAAAACCGCCGACCAACCGGCCCAGAATTGGCAATCCTTGTCCTCGGCAGCAAGGTGATTCTTTAGCATAGGAAACAGATCAATACGGCCCAGCTCGCCTGCCGCGCGAATAGCACGCGTTTTAAGAAAAGTATCCTCATTATTTAAAGCGTTAATAAGCATTGGACCAGGATCCTGGCGATGCACGGCAAAGGCTGCTACGCCGATCCGACGCAATTCAGGTGTTAATGATCGTAGTAACTGGTCAATATACTCTTTCACCTGGTCGAAACGCAGCCAGCCCAGCGCGGAAATAAGTCCCCGCGATAATTCCGGCTCTGTGGCAGCAGCTTTCAGCACCATCTCGATGCGCTGATCTTGTCCGCTCTCAAAGGCCAAGACAGCAGCGGCAAACACTTCCCCTGGTTCCTCCTGTGTCAGCGCATCCGCGCAGAAACTCCACCCCGTTTCTCCGGCAATTCGCAATCCATCTATGTGAGCTTCCACACGTTCATCTATATCTGCCAGGTCCTTCAGGGAATAGTGCGGTGCTTGGACAGCAGCATCGCGGAGAATCCACAGAAATGCTGCCTCTTCCGCGTGTTGTTCAACAATACTTTCGATTACTGCAATATTTGTCAGGTTCATTCTTTACAAGTTTTCGTTTGCCGTCATAGCATACATATTGTTTATAAAGTGTGCTGTTTCCACGATAGTCCTCAAAATTCATTCAAAAAAAGTTGAGATGTATTTCACTATTCCCCATCAATATATTGTCGGATAGAACTTACGAAGACACCAAAATCATTGAGATGCTTCTTATAAATACTATATGTTATCGTATCATCTACACCATCATAAGCATGAATCAGTAGATTTCTGTATCGTGCCATTGATTTAAACATGTCAATGGATTTATTCGGTAGAATATCAGATTTACCAAGTATAACAAAACAATCAGAGTATGTTTCAGGTTCTTGCAAATTAAGGCTGGCTATGAAGTGTTTGCAGACATCAATCATCTGCTCAATTGCAAGCTCAATATTCCTTTCTACAAAACGTTTAAAGATGATATTAGCTGCAAAGGCATCGAAGTTTGGTGGCGCTTCCGCCGATACAATCTCCCTGAGAAATTTCTCAATCCTTCGCAATTTTTTTTCAACTAAATGCTGGTCTATCATACCTGTCCATTCCCGATACAAACTTGTACGTATTGTAATCTGTTATTGTCTGCTCCCTGAACTTGCGGTAAATAACCATATCTCGTACGAGTAGTCGAACAGAGTGCTTCATAACCTGGTGTCTTAGAAAAGCGGAAGCGGAATTCAACACGACAAGATCGACTTCTTTCTTTGTATAGTCAGACAATTCATTTATCAAATAGAGAAGATCAAGGCCGTATAAAGGCTGTTTGAAAAAAAGCGCTATATCCAAATCGCTTGAAGCGCGCTGACATGCCTTTGCATGAGATCCAAAAAGAAGCGCAAACATAATATTTGGATATTC
>JAUVJO010000022.1 GCA_030592345.1 Deltaproteobacteria bacterium | reverse complement strand
GTGAGCAATGAGCATCAAGAGCAAGGCGCGAAGGCGCGGAACATAGACTTTCACATATTAAATTTCACAAGGCCAGAGGGAGGAGGCTGTATTGTAATACGCCGACGACCGATAACGCGGTGAAATTCAACATGTTAAATCTATAACCCTTAGGTTTTACCAGAGATCGCGTTTTTCATAGCAAGAAAAAAGGGGGCGAAATATTTCGCCCCCTTAAATAACAATATAGGCTTACAGACTACTGAATAGAATACCACGGCTCAGGCATTTGATACTGAGGAATCGTTGCATTATAGTGCATAGACGAGTTAAACTTGTCGATAATACCAGAAGCCAAACTCTTTTCTGAGTATTCCATTCTGCCGATAAGGTTAGGCGCAGTGCCCCATCTGGTTACAGCGGCATCACCTATCATCAACTTTGCTATCATAGCAGCACTTGCCGTGCCTTCTCCTGTTGCTGAAATGCTATGATTCAGCGATGGTGCTACAGTTCCCGTAACATCCGAATCCGTGTGAGATACCATCCAAGTTGTCGTGCTGGTAGAGCTTCCAGCAGCTATGAACTCATTTGTTGCCGGCAGCTCACCGCTTGCCCAGGGGCAAAGAGAAGGCATGTCACCCAGGCCCGCAGTATCTCCGTTGCTGATCAGGCTTAAGCCAATTCTTTCCTTATCGTCTGCGATCGCTATGAGACTATCCTTTAAAGCCACATACCCAAAATCCTTACTCACCTTGAGGTTAGGCTGTTCATCTGACATGGCCTCAAATTTGTTGTTAAACTGGACATAACCATCAATTGCGTGCACGTCGTTCATGTAGCGAATCTGCCCAGCGCGACCTCCAGCAGCCAGCAACTGGTTGGTCCCCGGGTAAGCTAGCGTGCTATTTCCATTTTGCTGAGTATCATGCATCCAAGTCCAGGTAAGGGAAGACTCGTGTTGAAAATCCCCACGAACCTCAACGTCGGTATATGTACTAATGCCAAAACCCTCTGGTGGTGCTGGAACCGGCGGGCTTGCCAAGGCAAATGCGGCAATGGCCATCACCAGCAGGGCTGCTGCACAAAATGTTCCCATTCTTGAATATGTCATCCTGTCTCCTTGCTGTACACGGTTAACTAGTGTCCGTCCGAAAATGGCTATTTCCCGCAATCTCTGCGTCAGACTCATCAGCCGGAGGCGGACTCGAAATACTAAATGTATTCCCCCGGTTAATCCCGCTACAAGCGGGATCGTCTTCCTGTTTTGTTCTTCCTAAAGGTGTTGCCTGACCTGTAAAGGTGCCTCTTTGCGATTTCCGGTGACCACCACCTTAGTGTTAAGATTTCACACGACTTTTTTAAGAAAACTCTGTGTTAGTACCTATCCGAACAGCCTTTGTCAAGCATTAATTTTGGCGTTTCCCGGGTCAAGGCGTCTTGAGGTCTCAGAGTGCCGCCCTTGCAAAAGCCAAGTCTGAATCCCGCCTTTGGCGGTACCATTCCATTCCATTTATCCTTCAGGCTCTCAGTAATCGTAGTTCCAGTTGATGCCGATCCCGGCTCCGGACTTGGAGCCGGCCTTGCTCTCGACCGTTATTTCCGGGGTAATGTCCACCTCCACGATAACATCTTGCTTGGCGTCGGTGAGATCCTGTTCCACACCAACATAGACTTTGTCGCTAACATACTTACCCATCTCCACACTGGGCCCGCTGTCGTCGTCATTACCACCATCACCACCACCATCATCACCACCACTGAAACCCAGGCGATCAAGACCAAGAAGCTTTCGCGCCTTGCCGACAACATCCGGTCCGTAGCCTCCGGCGAGCTGGTTGACGGACGAGGCGAGCTGAATGGCCTGAAACGTATTGAGTTTGGTCACCGATTGGCCGAAAAGGATCTGTGCCATGATTTCGTCTTGTGGCAAAGGCGGCCGGGACGTCAGGTCCAGCTTGAAGGAGTCGGCAGGGCCGGTGATACGCACCTGTGCGTCGATCTCCCCGGCGTTTACCTCGGTTGTGATGTTCAGGAAGGGATCAGGCGGCGTGGCGCCATCAAAGGCAATTTGGCCATTGGTGATCTTAAAAGTCCGGGATAGAAACTGAAACGTGCCCCGCACCACGTTCAGTGCACCCCGGATAACCGGATTGTTGGCAGGCCCCCGGACCTCCAGTTTGCCCTTGAACTCGGCATCCAGTCCGCGACCACGAACAAAAAACTTGTCAGGGATGCTTACGCCAAGGTCCATATAAAGAAAATTAGCGCCATCCCCTGCCGTTGGCTCCTGTGCCGATATTCCGGCCGGCACATTGATTTCTTTTACCGGTATTACCGTCACATCCGGAGGGAATCTCTTGGGAATGGTCACCTCGGTACGATTGAGAGTGATTTCACCCGTCAGATTCAACCGCTCCATATTTCCCTTAATGCTAAGTGCCCCGCTGGCGGTTGAGGTTAGGATCTCTTTCCGCAAAAGGGTTGCCTGTTTTAATGTCAGGTTGACATTCGCGGGAAAGGGGGCTTCAGTTGTCACCCCACCTTCAAGGGCTACTGTACCCGAATTACCGTCGTTGGCTGTCAATCGGGTCAACTGCAAGGTTCGTCCCTTTGCATCAAGACGGCCGTTGATATTGGACAAAAGGACGCCCTGTTCCACATTCTCGTAGCGACCTTCGCTGATAGTCACTCCACCGTTCAAGTCCCACTTTTCCAAAGTCCCCCCCACACTCATGTCCACGTCCACGTTGCCGCGCAGAGTTTGGCCGATCATGGCAGGCAAACCCTGCAGGGCTGCCAGGTTGAGGCGACCTTGCAGTTTACCGACCAGATCTCCGGCCTTATCCATGTCAAAGGCAAAAGGCTTAAGGGAAATATGAGCAGGGATGCTTCCATTGGCAGTGAACGGGGCCTTGCTCAGGCCGGAGAGTTCCAAATCGGCCACGAAACGGTCCGCATCGCGCTTGGAATCGAGCTTGACCTCGATGAGCAACGGATTTTTTCCGTCCTGGTCGAGGATTTTAAGTCCACGGATGTGCACCCCAACATTCACTGCTGGATCGGCCAAAGGACCGGAGAGGTCAAGGCTGACCACGGCTACACCGCTCAAATCCTGGCCAACAAAGGGTTCCAGCAGGGCCAACGGCAGATCAATGACGCGGGCTGAGGCCTCCACCTTCTCCTGGTCCAGTTTCGCAGTCATGTGGAGTCGGCCCTTCTCGGTTTGCAGTTGCAGGTCATCCAGAACGATCCCTTGGTCCCCCATGGTGACAGTGGCCGGATGTCGAAGGGTGACATCCAGCTCCTTGTAAGCGGCTTTCAGGGCGTCGAGACGGAAACGCCACGTGTTCACGTGCTGCACGGATAATTTGCTGATGAGAGAGATGGGCACATGCGCTGCACCTGTGGTGCCTTTGGCCTCAAGGGTCACCCCAGCCCCTTCCGGGGAGCCCTTGGCCCCCAGTTTCAGCGTTTGAAGTTGCGTGTTTTGAACGACCACGTCCGTGGCCGCCACGCTCACCTGTCCGCGCACTAACGTCAAGTCGTCCAACAAGTTATCTAACTGGGCCTTTACCTGCAAGGTCGAGAACCCATAGTCCATGTAACGCAGGTTCTTGAAGTTCGCATCCAGCGTCACGCCCGTTTCCTGGGCTGTGCCCTGTGCCCCGAGCCGGAAACTACCGCTCCCCTCGACATCTACACCGGCCAGGGCCTGCAGGAGTTCCAACGATTTCACTTCGCCACGGGCCGTGCCCGAAAGACGTTTCTTTGCGGGCGTAATAGTAAGGTCCGCGGCTAGCTCGATGCCCGGAATGTTGGCCCGTGCCTGCGAGATCGATAGTGTCTCTCCTGAAAAGGCAAAGTCGGCATCGAGGCGTAACGGCTGATCCATGGCTGTGCCCTTGATCCGGACCGAGCCGGCGGGCGTCCGAGGCAGCCCCTTGGCCTCCAATCGAGCCTGCATGCTCTTCACCTGAAGGTCGTTTACCTGGAGATGTTTGGAGGACAAGCTGATGTCAGCAGTAAAATCCTGGAAGCCGCCCGCGACTTTGCCCTGGCTCTCAACACTTCCGGCCAGATGTGTTCCCACGGCATCGGACATGGCCGCAAGCCTCTTCACGGACATATCGTATTCAACCTCAAAGGTGCTCTTGCCGAGGTCCAGCCAACCGTTGGCCTTTAAACCGGCATTTGCCCCCTTCTGGTGTGCCTGATCCAGTTTGAGATTAATAGTGTCGTCCTCGTGGTCGATCTCTTGCAACGAAACCTGAACGTGGATTAGCCTGCCTGCTGTTTCGGCGTGTGATCGCAGACTGTAGGCCATAGGTGCCCCGAGCACCTGCTCTCCCAGATCGATCCGCTTGACGTGGATTTCACGAATCATGACATTCGGTAGAGAGAAAGTTCCGCTCTGCTCGACGGGCTTTTCTTTCTTCTCCGATGGCCCTTTGGTCGATTCGGGCAGACGGGAAACCAATAGACGTTCCATGCGGAACCATTTTACGTCTACCACTCCGGCAAACAGGGCCCAGGCTTTAAAAGAGATATTGACATTTACATTATTAGCTTCGAGCCAAGCGCCATCGGCATCAGAGAGAGCAATGCTGTCGACGATGATGGAAAAGGGTATCAGGCCGTCGAGCCCTTTTAGGATCACATGATAGTTTCCGTCGCCTGCAGTTGCGGATTCCACAAGTCCTGCCAGACGATTCTTGGCCCAACGGGTCTGAAGCCCGGCCCAGACCAGCACAACAAGAACGATGAACCCAAAGACAAAAAACAGAGAGCATCGCAGCAATCGCACCCACGGTGGACGCTTAATCCTCTTTATCCTCATCTTTTCAGATTCGTCCGACATTTAAAAAGACTGCCCTATACTGACATATATCTGGTAATCGCTGTCAACGCCCTCACGTTTTCTAAGGGGCGTTGCCACGTCAAGCCGGATGGGGCCGATACCGGTATAATATCGAAGGCCCAGACCGGCCCCATAAAGAATATCTTGGCCGCCAAAATCCGGCACCCTGTCCAGGAAGGCCGTGCCGCCGTCCAGGAAGGGAACCAGGCCGATGGACTCGGTGATCTTGAAACGAAGTTCCAGAGAAAACTCGAGCACCGACAAGCCGCCCAGGGGGGTATCCCCCTGCAAGGGGCCGGCAAGTTGATACGCATAACCGCGGATGGAACCTCCGCCGCCCGCATAGAACCGAAGATCAGCCGGCATTTCATCGTGGTTGATGCCGAAAATCTGGCCGAAGGCTGCGCGGCCTGCGAGAACCACCCAATCACCGGAATTAAAATTGTAGTAAGTGCTCCCCGATAAAAGATAGCGGAAGAAACGGATGTCTTCGTTGGAGCAATCCTGATAAGTCGCCATTCTCAGGGAGAGATGGTACCCCTGGACAGGATTCAGCAGATCTTTCCGGGTGTTCAGGTTGGCGGTGAGGGGGATGTAGAACAGATGGTAGGTGCTATACTGATCGTCACTTTCGTGCTTGACACGGGCGAAACGGAAACCAAGGCCGCCACCTGCCCGAAAAGTCTTGGTGAACTGCCGTTTCAAAATCGTTGAAACATCCGCTGACATGGAGTCATAGGCGTCGGTGGTCTCATCGTCAAGAATGCCCTGGGAGATGAATGTGTTGTCCATATCCAGAAACATGGGCTTGTCGAATCGAATCGCCGCAGTCCGTGTCTTGCTGTTTAAAACAGCCTTTACAGTCAGTTTTTCGGCCATGCCGAAAATGTTCCGGTGCGTCCAGCTCCCTTTGATGCCGGGACCGTAGTCAGTGGTGTATTCAAGACCCAAACGGATGGTATGCGGGGCTCGCTCTTTGAGCTGCACGGTGATGGGCAACTGCCCCTTGTTGTCCACTTTACCCGGATTGTTAAACTCGACGACGCCAAACAAGTTGGTATCAAAGAGAGTGCGACGTGCCTTGTTGATAAGGCGAATATCGTATGGTTCGCCCTCTTTCCAGGGAATCAGCTCATAGACATATTTGGGGTCGAGCCGCTCAAGACCATCGACACGGATGACGCCGAACTGGGCGCGGGCTCCCGGCACTGCCTGGAAGTCAACCTGCACCACATTTGTCGCGAAATCGGCAATCACGTCACGATGGGCAATTTTTGGGAAAGGATAGCCATTCTCCTTGTAGTGGGTCAGGATGAAAGCGCCCGCCTCCACGACCTTGCTCGCGGTATACGGGGCGTTGTCGGCAATCCCGGCTTCGGCAGGGCTGGGCGGAGAAAGGGTGTCCGCCGGCGCGTCCTCGGCCAAGCGGATGGACAGTTGAGAAAAGATGAACCGTGGTCCGGGATCAACCTCGAAGCGAACAGTCACAGGTTTCTTCGATGGGGGCTCGGGATCCGTATCTTTTTGCCGGTCGGATACGAGCTTTGCTTCAACACCTTTTGTGGCGTGGCTCTTGGATTCGTCGGGCGCTATAGCCAGATGTACCGTTCCCCGGAAAAAGCCGAAGGATCGTAAGACCTTTTGCATGGCCGGAAGGTCACCCTCTGCACACCGCTTCAATAGAGCCAAGGATTGAGGGGGGTCATCCTTCTTTTGGGCCGTCTGAGACACCTCCCGCAAAAGGTTCTCAAGGTGGGCAGGCTCTACAGTGGCGCACCGTATATCTACAACGTAAGGCACGCCGCCTGACGTCTGTGCTGCGATGGCTTGCAGTGGCAACTGCAACCCAATAAGTGCCAGCATCATCCAAAGGCAGATCAGGTTCTGGGAACTGCAAGGGATGCGAACCGAAAACGGACTTAAACGTCTCGGAATTTCAACAACTTCCATGAAGACGTACCTCTTGATATAGATTTTCAGATAATTGATTTCACAAGGCCAGAGGGAGAAATCCAAGTAAGGCGTACATGGAAGTACGTCGTCGAGGATTTCGACCGATAACGCAGTGAAATCAATTATCTGAAAATCTATAGTGTGTTCTTACGCCCCAAACGGTGGCCAATCCCCTGGAATCAACGACGTGTCACTGCTATATTTTTTTTGAATACCATAAATTGTATTGTTTTTCAATGCATTAGATTCTGACCGGAAAAGCAGGATCGCTTTTGACCCAGCCTTTAGGTCATATATCACAGTCTCATAACGGGCGTATCTATAGAGTATTGGAAAATTGGAGCTGTGAGAATAATGGTGGTGTCAGACCTACACATTTGACAAGGGCAGTTCCTTCACGAGCAACCGATGAGGGTAAGAACTACACATTTTACAGAATTCCATTTTTTTTCAAATGTGTAGGTCTGACAACTTGTTTTTCCTTGAACATTGCGTGAATGGTTATTGGGTTCATTTTTTCGCGATTGTTCATAAGGAATCATAACCAAATGAAAACTTGCCATCTGCAGTTTATTCGGCAATCACCCCGCCACCATTCCTCCTATAGGCTGTAAGATAAAGATTTTGGGAAGGCCAGGAGGAGGAAGGCGTACTCGTCGTACGTTGACGACCGATAACGCATCCAAAATCTTTATCTTAAAGCCTATATCCGTTGCCCAACCCTTCTTCTTAAGATCCTGCCATTCCCAGATCTCCACAACATCAAGTGTACGTTTCTGCCTTGACACGCAAGCCAGTTTTTGTCATACTTCGCCCCGTGGAAAGCAAGTTCTAAAGTTCTACAGGCTTTAAGAAAAAGTATTTTGGGAAGGCTAGAGGGGGGAGGCGCACTCTCGTCGCACGTTGACGACCGATAACGCAGCCCAAAACTTTTTCTTAAAGCCTATAATAACAAGAGATACGGGGTGGTGTTATGCGTACGCCTTTTTTTGATTTTATTGAGGCGAACAGGAAATTGTTTGTACCTGTTTTTGCTGTGTTGGTAGGGATAGAGCTTGTCATATTGATCGCTTTTGGTATTTACAGTATTGACGAACGCCATACAATCATAAAAAACTCACGCGGAGAAGAAGTCTACAAGGCCCGAGGTCAATTAGTGAATGGCACTTTACAACGAGTTCTTCTGTCTCTTAACACCCAGAAAGTTAAGTCTAATCCATTTAGTGTGAGCTATGATAGAAAGAAGGCAACTACTACAATTGAAAACACCAAAGGAGATGTTCTTTACCAATGCGAGGGGAAAAAAACCGAAAAAGAAATGAGAAGAGTCTTAGATGGCCTTGTAGAAAAGGGTATCATTGGCACAGGATATACAGTAACGCCAAACAAGGACAAGAAGTTAGTAATAGTAAACACAAAGGGAGAGACCATTTTTGAGCCGGACTCTCAAGCGACCGAAGGGGAACTGCAAAAAGTGCTGAATCTTCTAAAAGGTAAGGAAGGTTTCGGCAGAGAATACAAAATAATTTACACCGCTGATTCGTGCGCCACAATTATAAGTGATGCGAACGGTAAGATTATTTATACTGAAGAGGGCCATTTAATCGGAGGGGCATTGAATAGGGTAAAAAATGCACTTGCCCTACAGTTGCTGAAAGATGAATATGATGTCGAATATTTCATAAATGAAATATCTTTCCCTGTGCGCTCCTGGATTGCTTTTTCCATAGATTTTCCTCTGGGCATTGTTTTGTTTTTCGCCTTCATAGTAAAGTTGCTTTACAAAGAGGACGATGAGCAAGAAAATAAGCAAGAGAATGAGCAACCGGAACGTGGCGATACTTTCGACAAGGCAATAGGCGGCAGCAAGCTTATGTATACCATAAATACCTTCAGCCGGTTCAATGTGCTTGCCATGGGCACTGCGATTTTCGTTATTGTTTTCCTCTATTGGACGATCCCTGATACATTGCTGTATTTAGGCGAGAAGGGCTATAAGTTTTTGGCTGAGCACAAATGGATCGTTTTAGCAATAGTAGTGATAAGTGTCTGTTTGTATGTCTGGAGAGCTAGTAGGCGAGACAAATTCAACATTGAAAAAATGAAATGTGTGAAGGAAATCCAAATCGAAGCGAATCGTGAAACAATAAGAGCACAAACACAACTCGCGCTAAAGGGATTCTCTTCGGCCAAGCAAATAGAGGAATAAAGCGCACAAGTAATGGGCAATAGGCACGGACCGCTGTCGCCTTCCGTGCCTGGCCATGGCATCGAGATATCGGATACGCTCTGAAAGAGGGGGGTGGGAGTAGTAAAACCATGCATAGAGTGGGTGAGGATATAGATTCGAGAGGTTGTCACTTGCTAAGCGCTTCAGTGCGCTGACCAGGTCAGCCGTGTGCTGCAATAATTCGGCAGCATAGGAATCAGCCTCCCTTTCAAACCTTCTGGATACGCTACTGGCTATTGGCCCAAAAAAATGGCCTGCGGCTTCCCACAAGATTCCGACAAGAAAAAGCCCCACATAGGGCACCACATGATCAAAACCGAAAGTTTGATACAAGGCAGGCCATTCCAGAAGCCTTGAAGCGAGATAGAGCAAAAAGAACGATACAACGCTTACGATCAATAGGTTCTTCAGCACATGCCTTTTCTTCCAATGCCCTATTTCATGGGCAAGAATGGCAATAATCTCCTCGTGACTGTGCGATGTAAGAAGGGTATCAAAGAGCACGATCCGTTTGGTCTTTCCCAATCCCGTAAAGTAGGCGTTTGTGTGCCGACTTCGTTTGCCGGCATCCATCTTAAAGACACCCCCCACCGACAGGCCGCCCTTATGCATGACGCCCTTGACCTGCTCTTCCAATGCCTCGTCTTCCAGGGGAAGAAACTTGTTGAACCAGGGTGCAATTATGGTCGGGTAGATAATGAGCAACAGGAGTTGAAAAGCAAAGAACACGAACCACGCCCAGAGCCACCAGAGGCGCCCGCCGTGTTCGATCAAAAGCAGGATCAAGACCAGCAAGACTCCACCGATCATGGAACCTACCACCACACCCTTTAAGATATCCACAACCCATATCTTCAATGTCGAGGTGTTGAAGCCGTAGCGTTGCTCAATGACAAAAGTGTTGTAGTAATTGAAGGGGAGCGAAAACAAGCCTTGTACTACAGCAAGTGCGGCGAAAAAGATCATACCGGAAGCAAGCAGACCAAACTTAAGGCTTTCAATAAGCGCGAGAAGCCAGGGGAGTAAACCGGAAAGGATGATAAAGAGAAAAAAAACGCTGTTGATGCACGAGGTCAAGACATCAAAATTCTGGTTCTCGACCGTGTATTGAGTAATTTTGGATAACTTGTCACGATCAATATATTGCCCAAACAGATCAGGAACCGTGCCGCAATGCTCGCGGAGGTGACGTACGTTGATCCGCGTCAACACAAGTTCAAGCAAAAGACCTGCCAGAAAGACAGCAAGATACGAGATGAGAAGTGGGGTTATCCGGATCATTTTTACTCCCGAGCCCTTATTTTTTGGCTGCCCCTTTCCGGTAACGTTTTGTGGCAGGGCGCTGCCGCAACAAGACATAAGTAGCACCCGTGCCTCCGTCGCAGGCACGGGCACTCGTGAAGGCTATGACCCATTTGCGCCAGTGGCCGGATGTAAGCCACTCCCTAACTTTGGTTTTGAGCACGGGTTCTCCGCGTGAAGAAAGGCCACGGCCGTGTATGATCAAGACGGATCTTTTGCCGGAAAGCAGGGCCTTTTTTAGAAATTGTTCAAATGCCTCAGAGGCATCTCCAACCCCCAGCCCGTGCAGATCAAGGTGGGCCTGGATCGAAAAATCACCAAGATGCAAACGTTTGGCGATTTCAGGGTTCACGCCATAGCCGACACCTTCCATGTACTCTGGCGTGTCGGAAATAACAAACCCATCCCCTTCCCTTATCAGATCCTCCAACGACGTTAAGGCTTCGGCTTCCGGGTCGTATTTTGGCACACTTGAGCCGATGGCTCGCACCCTGTGTGTGGGACCGATGTCCCGGGCAATAGGCACAACATCTGACATGGCTTTCTGAAAAAGTCCTTTCTCTTCGTCAGCATTTAACGACGTGTCATGGTCGTCCTTTGCAACATGTTCCTTTTCAGTGCCCGAAGCTGAAGGAAATGCATTTTCTCCAAGCAGGGCCTTGAGATTCTCAAAGGGTCTATAGGTTTCTGAAGGTCTAGGAGATTTCATAAGGAATTGTTTTGAAAGATGAACGTCGAACATATTGAAAGATGAACATCGAACGTCCAACATCGAATGTAAAAAACAAACATACAATACCGAACACTCAACCACGCCAAGGCGTGGTTGGACGTTCGATGTTCATCTTTTTCAGTAGTCCATTGGCACCGGCCATGTTTTTGACAAGATACCCTAAAGATGCTAGGAAAAGCAACACTTGTGTGAGCTATAGACTTTCACATATTATATTTCACAAGGCCAGAGGGAGGAGGCTGTATTGTAATACGCCGACGATCGATAACGCTGTGAAATTTAATATGTGAAAGTCTATACGAAAAAATTGAATCAGGAGGTACTATATGAAAATAACTTGCGACAAATGCGGGTGCGATATGAAGATATCGTCGTCTTACGGGTACCAATGCCCGGAATGTAAAAATGAGATCGAGATGACTCTTATTCAAGATGCCAACAATGCATATTGGGCCGAGCACAAAAAGAACATTGAGTGGGCAAAAGTGAGAGATACGGAGGTCATCGTGGTGGAATAGGAGCACCTAAAAGTTCACGGTTTACCGTTCACCGTTTTCCGATCACCGACGGGTAGAAGGTGGCAGCAAGGACCAGATATTGCCGGTGGACGCAAAGGTAGACTTAAAGAACCTTCGTGCCCTTCGAGCTTTCAGCTTTCAACTTCCAGCTCTCTCTACCTCGCTTTATATGCCAAAGAACGAAGCTTTTCATAGCTAAAAAGCTCGTCTCTGACCATTGAGCCGTCCCGGATCTCCACTTGAAACCTTTCTTCGATGGCTCCCGCCACAGTCTCCTTGACTTGATCCCAAAGCGGTCTTTTCCCGGTCTCCTGTTCAACGGACGTGAGCGGTTCTACTACTTTATCGCGTATCTCGGGCGGCACCCACACCACGCGCAAAAAATCTCTTGTATCCAGAGGACCCAGAAAGACCACCGTATTTATCAGCGCCATACCTTCCACTTCAGAAATGACAAAAGTTGCGATCTTTTCCCCCCTGACCCGAATGCTCCCCCGGTGCTTGTACCATGCCTCCTTGACCCCCAGGTCCTCAATGATCTTCAACAGGATGTGTCCCATCTTCTGATATGCCCCATCAATGTCCTTGATGTGATCCCCTTGAAGAACTAGTTGAATGAAGGCCGTGCTTTCAGGGTGGGCAAAGACGAGATTCCGCTCCCCGGTAAGAATCACCTGCTCAAGATCTGGCAGCTCTGAGCGGATCTCGTTTATCACGGGAAAAAAATTGGTCAAGGTAACGAGACATCTTGCACCGGAGTCTTTGAGGATGTGCAGGATTTCTCCCCCTTTATAAAGCGTGTTGAAGGGCACGGCAACGGCCCCGAGCTTTAAGGTGCCGACAAGGACGTAAATAAATTCCGGGATATTCGGGAGCATGATGGCGACACGGTCTCCTTTTTCCACGCCCAGCCCCTGGAGACCATTGGCGACTTGATTGGCTCGGCGGTTCAGTTCATTATAGGCAATGGCCTCCCCTTCAAAGTGGAGTGCCACTGAGTCAGGAAGTGCTGCTGCCCTTTTTTCAATCGACTGAGCCAGCCCCAGTCTATTTTTGCTCGATTCTGCGCTCATCCTGGTAATCGTTTATGAGTTCTTTTTTGAGGACTTTTCCCGTGATAGTCATGGGAAGCGTTTCCATAAAAGAGATCACATCCGGCACCTTGAAGTTTGATAAGGCCCCTTTGCAATGGCTGATAAGCTCTTTTGCCGAGAGATCTCCCCTGGTCGTGACAAATGCGACAATCTCCTCCCGTTCCCCCTTTTTTCTACCGAGGACTGCGGCCTCCTTTACCAGTGGATGCCTCAGGAGGACTTCCTCCACCTCCCCTGGTGAGATATTGAGCCCTGCCTTGATGATGATCTCCTTCTTGCGATCTGTGATAAAGAAATAGCCGTCTTCGTCCTGATAACCCATGTCACCGGTGAGAAACCAGCCGTCATGGAATGCCTCTTTTGTATCTTGCTCAAGGTTGTAGTAGCCCGCGGTAACTCCTTTTCCCCTTACGGCTATCTCTCCTGCGTCCTCTCGCGGAAGTTCCTTGCCGTTGGCATCAACGACCTTCATTTCAAAGCCGGCAAGGGGTGTACCAATAGAGCCTGCCTTTGAAACGCCATCCGGAGGGTTGAGACAGCAGGCAGCTACGGTTTCAGTGAGGCCGTATCCTTCAAGTAGCCGAGCCCCCGATGCCACCTCAAAGGCTTCTATCACCTCTTTGGGTAATGGGGCTGCACCTGAAACACAGAGTCGGATGCTGTCAGGCAGGGGTACTTTTTTTCGTTCAAGCAGCGTGAGGAGATGAATAAACATGGTGGGAATGGCCATCATTAGGGTTGGGCGCGTCTCCACTATCGTTCTTAGCAGGTTGCCAGGAGAGTATTGTGGCACCAGGATGATGCTTGCGCCTCGAACCAACGCCAGGTAGAGTATGTTTGAAAGCCCGAACACATGAAAGAAAGGGAGCACTCCGACAATCTTGTCTTTCGGACCTATATCCAGCGCTTGTGCCGTGGCTTGCTGTTCGGACAAGAAGTTATCGACTGTCAGCATCACCCCTTTGGGTCGACCTGTGGTCCCGGACGTGTAAAGGATACAGGCCAGGTCTTCGGGGTCCGGGGGGGCGGAGGTAAATTCGTTGCTAGCTTCGAGCATCATTTCTTCAAGATTGATCGTCTCTGCCGGACGCAGGCTGGCCCTTCCTGATCTCGGTTGGTAGGCCACATCCACATCATGTGCGGATGCTGCATCGTGGTCCACTGCCACATCCGCGCCTGCCAGGATCCCTTTGCGTGATACCCCCTGAACAATCACCGTGCCTGATGTTACACTGGAGGCGAGGAGGTAACGCCCGGCGATCTGGCCCTCTGCAACAGCACCTGGCAGGGCCATGACATCGGCCACGTCCCCGTCGGGCTTAAAGATAAGCCGCCATTGCTCTTTACGCTTTTTTCGAGAGAAAATCTTCCACTTCATCAAAAAACACCCGAATTATCATGTCGCTAGGTCGACTAGTGAGCAAGCTAATCACCACGAAGAGTATGATATTAACCAGGAGCGTGGGGATGGCCGGATGGAGGCCAAACAACACAGGCCGATAGATAAATCCGGCAACCAGGTAGAGCGTGCCGGCCACAGTCCCGGCCACAGCGCCCTCCTTGGTCGCTCTTTTCCAGAGAATACCTCCGACAAGAGATGGCCCCCACTGTGCAAATCCAGGGATGGCAATTCCGAGCAGGTATTCGGCCAGCTCTACAGGATACCAGCAGGCTATGGCCATGCTTAGCAAGACAATGGCAATGACCGAGACCTTGGTCGTGCGGATGAGAAATCGGTCACTGCCTCTCGGGACAAAGAACCCGTGGATTACGTCGCGGGCCACGATGATGCTCGCTGTCATGAGCTGGACCGCAGCCGTGGAAATGGCCGCTGCAATGACGCCCATGAGTACAAAGGCAGAAAACCACTGTGGCAGGTAACTGCTTATAATCATTTGTATAATGTTGTCTGCATCCTTTCCTGAAACAGGCGGCACAAGGGTGCCTGGCATGTAACTGATTGCAGGGGCCAACACAGAGCCCCAGATAAAGGGGATAGTGTAAAAAAGCATTCCGGCCACGATAATGGCCAGGGCGGGCAGCCATTTGAATATTGACTTATCCTGGGCAGTCATGGTGCTGATGACGATGTGAGGCCAGGTAAAAGCCAATATACCGACCAGAAACACAATAGAGGTCGCAGCCGGCCTGAACAACCCTTGGGGGCCGGGTGTGGTGAGAAGGGCAGGTTTTGCGGTCTGAAGAACGGCCACGGCATCTGAAATGCCTCCTGGAAAGACCTTGCCTATTGCAAAGATGAGGGACCCCAGAAAGGCGGCCGTGTAGACCAGGCCAAGGAGCACATTTACCCACGCTGTGATACGCATGCCACCAAGCAGCACAATCAGAATCAGGAGCAAGGAGATGTAAAGGATGCCCACAATAGGTGGAAACCCCAGCATTGCCCTAAGCCCCAAACCCACGCCCAGGGACTGATCAGCAATGTAGGGGACAATTGAACCGAGAAGCACGACAGAGACAATGAGTCTTAGGCATGGTGACTCATACCTGGCGGCCATGGCCTCGATGGGCGACAAAAACCGATTCAGCCGGCATACTGCCCAAAGCCGTGGACCAATAAACATGTACAAAATTGCAAAGCCTGCGACACAGCCCCATATGAAATATACAAAACCAGGTCCGTGCCGGTACAAGATACTCGGGTAGGCATAGAAGGTCCACACACTTGAGATGGCAAAGAGGGCAAAGAAAAACATGACCGCAATGCCGATACCCCTGCCTGCAAGCATGTAGTCTTCCGCCGTCTTGGCCGAAACCTTGTAACCGTACACGGCCAACAGCAAGACCGCTACTCCAAAGGTAGCTAAGACAAAGATAGTTATCATGTTTCCGGTCAGATCTAGGAGGCTGTCCGAGAATGGCTATTTTTTCCAATCTCTGCGTCAGGCTCAAATTATAATCCTCGAAATACTCCAATGTATTCCTGTGGTTATAATTTTCGCCTTCCTTGATCTTGAAAAAAATATCTCATTCTCGGACAGCATCCTGGGAATCAACGAAACGGCCAATACTTAAAGAAATAGATCAGATAAGCACAGAGCCAGATGAGCAGGAAAATGATGCCTGCTGCAAATGGCAGGCTGATCCATCCCATAATAATGACCGGCCTGGAAAAAAACGGTGTGACTGCAAATAATCCCACTATAGCCAGAAACAAGACCAGCAGGAAAATCCGGCCGGGCCAGTGTTGAAAAGCCTCCCTCAAGGCATCCTCCTGAACGCTCCTGATGATTGTTCGATAATTGTAACTTCTCAAAAAGTCCGGGTACGCTTTAGGTTATGGCAACAAGCCTCCGGGCAAGTCCCGCCTTGGGCGGGATGAACTTCGGCCTCCAATGCCTTAAGTAGCTGGCTGGTTAGGTATCATATG
>JAUVJO010000360.1 GCA_030592345.1 Deltaproteobacteria bacterium | reverse complement strand
GCGCTGATAACAACCTGGAGCATCTGGTCCCATCGCCCATCAAGGGAAGCGCATGCAAGCGACTCAACCTGTTTCTCCGGTGGATGGTCCGTTCCGATGAGGTGGACCCTGGAGGATGGGAAGATGTACCTGTATCAAAGCTGATCGTTCCGGTTGATACCCATATGCACAGGATCTGCAAGTTGCTCGGGTTTACAACACGAAACCAGGCACACATGGGCACGGCAACGGAGATCACGGAAGCCTTCCGAACTATTGCTCCCGAGGATCCGGTCAGATATGATTTTTCTTTAACCCGTTTGGGAATTCGAAAAGATGCGAACCTGGCTGCGTTTCTGTGCAGATGTGGTGAGAACAAAAAGAAAAAAGGTGGCAAAAAGAATGGGGACGCTGGTAATAAACTAAGTTGACAAAGGAAAGCGTAAATGCGAAACAGATCCCATGCAAGGAGTCTTTTCTGCTTTTGGACATATAATTAGACTCAAATATATATTCATTTTTCACCTGTTGTCAAGTTTTGTTTGGAAATTTTATACAAGATATTGTGTTTTAGCTAAACATTACCTCCATATGTTGGGAGCTCGCTTCGCTTCGCTCACAATTGGAATGTCCCGCTTTCCCTCCCCAAATAGAGCTTGAAACCCCGGCTGATTCTTGCTAGATTAGATTCAGTTAGTGCCTATGCACAAACTCCTCCTCCCCTAGGGGGATGGGGAAAGGAACCAAAGATAAATACGGTAGCTATTTTTGCTGCTCACTACTCCAGTACTCCAACACTCCATTACTCCGTGTGAACGGCATAAATTGATTACCCAAAACATGCTAAGATTTCAATAGGTATAGACTCTCACATATTAAATTTCACAAGGCCAGAGGGAGGAGGCTGTATTGTAATACGCCGACGACCGATAACGCTGTGAAATTTAATATGTGAGAGTCTATAGCTGGCTATTGCAAGCGTGAGCAACACGGCTATTGATGTTCATGGCCGGCGAAAAAGTGTCATTTGTGGCCTTTCGAGGTATAAGCCTTAGGAGCAGAAGTTAGGTATTAAATGCGATAGAGAGATATAAGATGAAAATTGAGCAAAAGAGATGGACGGATGTAAAGGGATGGGAACCTGAACCACCGGGCCAATTAGGTGAATCAGCCCAGTGGGTTTTGCTATTTGGCGGCACTTTGATACTAAAAGCGCAGAAGTGTTTTGGTGAAATCAGGAATGCCTATCCGAAAGCCCTTCTTTTCGGTTGTTCTACATCTGGCGAAATTTGTAGCACCCAGGTAACCGATGATTCACTGATAGCCACGGCCATCAGTTTTGAATTTACTCAGGTGAAAGGATCTCGAATCAAACTCAAAGAAGTGGGGAACAGCTTTCAAGCGGGTGAGCGTCTGGCCGGGTCACTTGATAAAGAAGGGCTGGTACATGTGCTTGTGCTTTCAGATGGACTTAAAATAAACGGCAGCGATCTGGTTAACGGGTTAATGACAAATCTACCTGAGGGGGTCACTGTTACAGGTGGGCTTTCTGGAGACGGTGAGCGTTTCGAGGAGACGCTCGTATTCTTGGATGGGCCGCCTGAGAGTGGTGCTATTGCTGTTCTGGGCTTATACGGAAGCCGGCTTAAGGTCGGTTATGGCTCTATGGGCGGATGGGATCCATTCGGTCCTGAAAGGTTAATTACGCGATCTAAAGGAAACATTTTGTATAAATTGGACGGCAAATCGGCGCTGGAATTGTATAGAAAGTATCTGGGCGATCATGCCAAGGGTCTGCCGGCCACCGGCCTCCTTTTCCCGTTGAGTCTCCGGGGCAAAGAAAGTGAAGTCGGGTTGGTCCGGACGATTTTATCCATCGACGAAGAAGAGCAAAGCATGACGTTTGCCGGGGATGTTCCCGAGGGAGCTTATGCACGCTTAATGAAGGCTAATTTTGACCGTTTAATCGACGGGGCTGTGGGAGCGGCTAAGGTCAGTTACGAAGCCATTGGCTCTTCATCTCCAGATTTGGCCATTCTTATCAGTTGTGTCGGTCGAAAGATGGTTTTGAGGCAGAGGATCGAAGAAGAGGTGGAAGGTGTTCGTGAGGTACTGGGTGACCGAACGATTCTGACAGGATTCTATTCTTACGGAGAGATCTCACCGTTTATCCCCGGGGCCAAATGTGCTCTGCATAACCAGACCATGACCATCACGACATTCTCGGAGAAATAGTTTATGGAACAGATGCACAGTTTATTGAATCGCCAGCTTAAGCGGTATTACGGGCGCGAAGGTGCCATTGCCAAAGAGCGGCAAGGCTTTATTGAAGCGGTTAACAATGCTTATTGCCAATCTGACACTGACCGAAGCATGCTTGAACGCTCGCTGGAGTTGAGCTCTCAAGAACTTCTTCAGGCGAATTCGGAACTGCGGGCGATTTTTCAGGCACTCCCGGATCTGTTCTTACTACTCGACAATGAGGGCACAATCCTGGACCTCAAGGGAGGAACGACTACCGATTTATACATCCCGCTGGAAAAGTTTCTTGGGAAACGAATCCATGATGTTCCTCTTGACAAGGTTGGTAACAAGTTCCTCGAAGCTATTCATCAAGCGCGAGAGACAAAATCAATCGTCACTGTAGAGTATTCAATAGGGATACAGGACCAAGAAAATTTCTACGAAGCGAGACTGTTGCCATTACCGAAGAATCACATCATCGCGATCGTACGAAACATTACCGAACGCACTCGGGCAGAGCACGAAGTACAGAATCTTCAACGCTACAATCGGGGATTAATTGAGAGCAGCCTTGATCCTTTGGTAACCTTCGATCAAAAGGGGATCATTCTGGATGTTAACGAGGCGACAATTCGAGCTACCGGCAGAACTCGAGAAGAACTGATAGGGACCCCATTTGCTGATTATTTTACACATCCTGAGAAGGCTTACAGAGGGGCCATGTTGGTCTTTGAAGCCGGAGGGGTTCGGGATTACGAACTGGTCATGAAGGCCCGGGACGGAACCGAGGTCATTGTTGCTTATAACGCTTCGGTTTACAGAGACCAGACGGGACAGGTCGTGGGTGCCTTTGCCGCTGCCCGTGATATTACCAGTTTGAAATGCGCTGAGGCGGAACTGCGACGGGAAAGAGATAGAGTTAAAAAAAGTATACAGAAAAAAATAAGCTTGTTAAGCGAGAGGGCAAAACTTATAGCAAAGTTGGAAAAGGCAAATATTCAGCTTAGAGAACTTGACAGACTGAAAACTGCATTCTTGGCGAACATGTCTCATGAACTCCGCACTCCCATGAATGCTATCATCGGTTATACAGACCTGTTAGTAGACGGGATTGATGGCCCTGTTAATGAAGAACAGGAAAAGAGCCTCAAAAAAATTGCTGCAAATTCGAGATATCTCCTGCAACTGATAAATGACCTCCTCGATATATCCAAGATAGAGTCAGGGAAAATAAAATTAGAGACAAAGGAGTTCGACCTGAAATGGCTAATCGAGTCTGTCATTCCTACCTTTGAACCTCTGCTAAAAGAAAAGGACCTCACGGT
>JAUVJO010000179.1 GCA_030592345.1 Deltaproteobacteria bacterium | reverse complement strand
GGCCCAGGGCAAGCTGAAGATCCATTCGTTCAGGTGCCAGATCAACGGCCATGGAATAGACTGCATACGCCTCCCGGAAATTTTTCAGTGCAAGCTCTACTCTGGCCAGACCGGCATAGCAATCAACACATTGAGGATCGACCTTTATTGCATTTTTGAACTCCAGCCTGGCTCTTACATAGTCCTTCCCCGCCTCCAGCTTTTCCCCCTTAGCCATAAAGCTATCACGTTTTTTCTGCGGAGAAGAGCAGGCACTTATTGCCAGACACAGAATAAGCCCTAATAGCGTGAAACGATTTATTGCCAGCATAGACACTACCTCTTGATTATAAATTTCAGTTTAGAATAAAATGATCCCAGGGACCATGGCCTGCGCCCCGGTGAAATCATTTTGGTGACAGGAGTATTCTCAGCACTGGCTATCTCTTGAGACTGATGCGAAAGCTCAGCTATTTGCTCAAGATGTTTATGGCATTGCTTTTCAAGTAGCCGCACTTTTGCCCTCTCCTCTTCAAGAAATTGCAACAACTGTTTTTCTGTCTCAGTTTCTCCTCCCCGGAACGGGACCTCGTCAGAAAGGAGCTTTTCATGTACCAGCCGACTGAGAGCAAGGAGTCCATTTCCTATCTGCCCGACTTGTTCTTCCAGGGTCCCCAGTCTGCCCCCACTACCCGTTGATTCAGGAATGTCTGGAGCATGACGGCCCGTATCCTGCAACTTGGAAGCAGTGGTTGAGGCAAGTGCCCAAAACCTTCCTGCACCATCACCTTTTATTACATCCTCAACAATACTTGCGGTCAGGGCCTGAACCTGATCCGCAAAGCCATGGACCAGACACGCATCACAAAGGAGATTTATCAATCGTGGAGTGCCTTGTGTATACTTATATATAACTTCCATAGCCTCCCCGGAAAAGATATCTTCAGCATCTTTTCCACCGGAGACACTCAGGCGGTGGCGGATATAGGCCGAGGTTTCCACTTCATTTAATGGTTTAAGATGATAGTGGACAGCTATACGTTGTGCCAGTTGTTGAAGATCTGGATGTAACAGCTTGCGTCGCAATTCAGGCTGCCCAACCAGAATAATCTGTATAAGGTAGTCCTTATCTGTCTGGAGATTAGATAAAAGCCTGATCTCTTCCAGTGTTTCAAGGCTTAGATTCTGTGCCTCATCCACGATAAGAACAACCCTTTGGCCCCTGGCATAGCAGGAGATTAGGAATGCATTGAGTTGTTCTATCTTTTCAGCCCGGCTATGGCCCGCAGTTTCCTGCTCCAGTTCCTGGAGAAAAAGTGAAAAAAACTCATCCGGGCCGACCGTAGTGTTAAAGATAGAGGCCACTAATATGGCCTGATCTAAACGTTGTAGCAACGTTTTAATCAGAGTAGTCTTTCCAGTACCAATTTCCCCTGTTATGACAACGAAACCAGCATTATTTAAAAGACCATATTCTAAATGCACCAAGGCGAGTCGATGCTGATGGCTCAAAAAGAGATAACCAGGATCAGGCAGGAGTTTAAATGGACGTTCTTGGAGGCGGAAAAAATCTTCATACATAACTAAGTCAGTCGACGGGTCAGAAGTACCAGTGTTTTACACAAGACTCAAGGACTAATTATAGCTGTAATAGCTATAAGCAGGACTTTGCCCTTTAGGCACTCGGTTGAGGACCGTTCCCAGCAGAGGTCGATCGCCAAGCGACTCCAATGCCTGTCTGAGATTATCTTCCTTTGTACTTCCACTTCGGGCTACCATAAGCACGGTATCGGCATACCGGGCCAAATAGAGCCCATCAGCATAGGCTAAAAGCGGTGGACTGTCGAATATGATATAGCGGCCCGGGTAACGTCCTTTTACATCGCTGACAAACTCCTGCATAGCCGGACCAGCCAGGAGATCTGCCGGATAATCTGCCGGCATACCAGCCGGCAGCACGGTCAATCTGGGAAGTCCGGGGTTAATCAAGAGTTCAGACAGGGGCGTTCCCTTGGTGATGTGTTCATAGAGTCCCGGGCCCTCGGGAAGGCCAAGGTAGCGATGAACTGACGGCTGCCTCATGTCCGTATCTATAAGTAATACTGTCCGATTAGACTCTCTGGCTATGCTGATGGCCAAATTCACAGCAGTAAGCGTCTTCCCCTCTTCGGGCTCAGGACTGGCTACTAAAATAGAATTATATCCATTACTCGTCATGGCTTCCATGACTCTGGCCCGCAAAAGGTTGTATTGCTCCACAATGATGGAATCAAAAGCCGTGGTCAGGACACCATGCTTCTCCAGCAAGGCCTCATCAAAGGGATAAACCCTGGTTTGTGTATACACAGGGTCTATAGGCTCCGATCTTCTTCCTTTATTAACAGGAGACGGTATAGTAGCTGCACCGGCTGGGCTTGTCACTGTGCCACGGGCCTGCTTCGCCCTTTCCATCGCCTTTTCCAACTTGCTCATTTATTTCTGCCTCGCTTTTTCTGTACCTCAGCAACATCCGGAATAGAAGCCAGGACCGGATGTCCGGTAATACGGCGAATATCTTTCGGAGAACGGATGGTCGAATCTGCGAATTCCATCACGGCACCTACACCAACCCCTGCCGCAATACCCAGGATAAAACCTATCAGTGAAATGGCAATGCGCTTGGGCTTGACTGGTATCTCAGGCAACTGAGGCGGATCGATAATAGTAAATTTTTCTCCAGCCTGGAGCTGTTCCAGGCTTTGGCCCTGACGCGCTTCCATGAGTTTGGCCGTGGTTTCAGCATATTTTTTCTGTGCGGCATCGCAATCCCTTAACAGCGCCCTGTATTCAAGCTCCACCTGGGGCATCTTTTCCAGACGCTTAACATAATCCTGCCAACTCTCCTCTAGCTGTTGCCTTTTGTCCTTCAAGCCTTTAAGATCCATTTCAGCAACCTTGATCTGAGTCTGAAGGCTTATGTAAGCTGGATTTGTGGGCTGTGCCTGAGCGAGATCAAACCCTTCCTTCCCCATGTCCTCATAATCTTTGACATTCTTTTTAAGCTTTTCTATCTCCTTCTTGAGCTTCAAAACATCCGGGTGTTTGTCAGTTGCTCCTGTCTTCAGCTCTTTGAGCTCCTGTTCTTTTAGGTGTAGGGCCTTTTTCATCTCCAGCCTTTTGTCAAGTGCGCCTATCTCCTTTTCCAGTTCAGCTATCTCTTTACGTACCTTGGTGACATCAGGGTGCTTTGAAGAAAGTGTCGCCCTGAGAGTTATGGCCTGGCTCTTTAGGGCCCTCAATCGTTCTTTAGGATCCAGAATATACTGTCCGCTTACATTCAAAAGTGGAGGCTCCGGAGATACATTAGCCAACTGACCTTCCAGATATATCTTCCGGTCTTTCAGGCTGCGCATCTGTTCGTCTACACCTTCGATCTGACGCCGCAATTGACGTTCTGTCTCCAGATTAAGGTTTGTCAACTCGGGAAGCTCAGTAATATGGGCCTCTTTAAAACGGGCTATACGTTCCTCCAGGTTGTTGGTTAAACTACGGTATTGCTCAAGCTGCTGCTCCAGAAGCTCAGTTGTGGTTTCTGCAAGACCCTCCCTCATGCGGAGGTTATGCTCCAGGAAGAGTGATGCAAGCCTGTTGGTTACCTGCATTACCTTTTGGGGATCACGACCTTCATATGAAACAGTAAAGGCGACGTTCACAGTAACAGGGCGTCCGCCCCGGCGGTCCGGGACCTCAGCGCTCACCATTTCAACAAATATATCATCTCTCATATCCTCTAGAATTTCTTCCATTGGATCCTTTCCGCGCTTTTCAGGATACAGATCAAAATCTTCAATGATATTCATAAGAATCTTACGGCTGAAGATCTGCTGAGTAATTGACTTTATTCTCTCTTCTGCAAAGCCGGTCACTGTAGTACGAATCAGGTCCTGAGGAACCTGCTGTGACTCAATAAGAATCGTGGCGGTAGAGCGATACACCGAAGGTAAAAGAAAGGCAATGGCAGTTATCGCACCAAAAACGACCAGCCAGGGTATGAAGATCTGCCATTTGCGTCGGCGCAAGAGATCCGTGTATTCCTTAAGGGACTGTGGTCCGCGTTCTATATTTTGTGTCATATTTAATTACCGTAAAAATTGAGGGATTAAAGAATAAAAATCATTAATTACCTTCAATTCTTCAATTATATCATCAGTATCAAAGATTATTGACCGAACCAGATGTCTCTATAGTCAAGCCGTATAAAGAACCGGTTGCGGTGCCTGGTGTCAGATACCTCTTTATCATCTATGAGGCTGTAGCGATAATATGCTCCGACATTTATCCGCTCTGATAACTGATAAACTATCGCCGGACTGACGTCGTACGTTACATAATCGTAATTCTTGAACGCTTTATCATCTTGTGACTTAACCTTGCCCGCGCTGAGCCTGCCTTTGAAGCGCATTCTTTCTGTTATTCTCCAAGAGACCCCTGTGGTCAGCCGGTCTTTAATCAATGTCTCACCGTAACCACTTGCAGAGACACGCCGCTCAAGATTCATATTCCACTGGCCTCGATCCCAATCCCATTTGAGTTCTCCTGCCCCTACCCATCCGGTTTTACCGTAGTCCTCTTCATCCCCGTATTCTCTATCATTATGGGAACGGGTGTAACTAAGCCCGGCCATTAAATTGGCAAAAAGACGCTCTGTAAACTCACGCCCCACACCAAACATTATTTGATAGACTTTGGTGTCGCCATGTTCGAAATCTATGAAACCTATACTTGGTTGGGCAAGCAGGCTGGTCTTTTCATCATCCAGGAGGTAGCTGTAGTTCAATATCAAATATTCATAATTATAATCAGAATTCCCCTTCCCTTCATAGTTCACATGATATATCGGTACAGAAAAGGCCCAGGTGGATCGCTCGGTAGCCTGCCACTGCACTGCAGGCGTCAGGGAGTAAGCAGTCCTGTCCTCTCGGAAAAGGAGCAATCCCTCTTGGGTGAACTCTTCGTCCTGCGTAGTGTCCAGGATATATTGGGCGTTCAAGGATATTGTAGTACCAAAAAATACCTCCCTTGAAGCATAGAGGCGATAGTCCTGGTCCACGGTATCCAGGTCATGTTCTGTGTCATACTTCTGTCCATGCAGACCAGCCTTTATATCCAAGATATCCCGTTCAGTACGATACCTCCAGGAAAGCGAAGGCCGTATCCCATAGATCCAGTCCCTCTGAGGCGATCTGCGGGAGAATAAAATATTGTCGTCATAGGTAAGATCAAGGGACAACCTCGGGATCAACTCCTGGATAGCCATTGAATACCCAGGCCATAAGATAACAGGCACTACAAGAAGCAGCACGGACAACCAGGCCGGGTAAGATTTGAGCTTCGGTCTCATTTCAACCTCACTCGCTCATGGGACCACGACTACATCACCGCTCTTAAGCTCAATGTTTTGCTCAAGGTCCTTGCCTTTGGCTACGGCCTTATAATCGAAAGGAATCCTCTCTTGCCCGTCGGCGCCTTGGCGAAGGATGGAGATATTATCGAGATCGGCAAAGGGGTTGGTGCCTGCTGCCATGCTCAGGGCCTGCATCACGTTCATCGCAGGAGGAACAATAAATACACCCGGCTTGTTGACCTTGCCCAGCACGTATACCTTGTAGCTCTCAATGCGAAGGGGCAGAAGGGTAACCGTAGGAGATGAGATATATTCCTCCAATCGGTTGGCTATTTCAGATTGTACATCAGCTAAAGTGCGCCCCCCTGCCAAGACCTGCCCTATCAAGGGAAAGCTCAGGTACCCATCAGGTTGTACAATTACCTGTTTGGTGAGATCCTCGTCCTTCCAGACAGATACTTCAAGAACGTCCCCAGGGCCCAATACAAAGGACGGCGGCTCGGAGGCCCCTGCATAGAATGAACTACAGACAAAAAATAAAATAATACCGACAAGAAGATGTTTCATTACACTGTTCATCCCTATGCTCCTTCTCTGACAGATCTCTTAAAATAAAAGCCATATTAACGGCCGAAAGGTCAACCAATTATGGCTGCGAATTAGCATAGTAACTTATCACACAGCATCAAAGTGAACAAGGTGCTTGATATTTATTGTGGTTTTACAAACTCATTGAATATGATTACACTGCAAAAAGTCTGAAACATGATTCCGCTCAAAAAGCCTGAGATGCATCCCTTTATAGATCATGTTGCATTTTGAATGCTGAATTGTGAATTGTGGAAAAGATTTAAAAGACATATACCTTAATTCAACATTCAGCATTTAGCATTCAACATTTAAGTGTGCGCCGCAGATTGGGTTTTTTCAGCGGAATCATTGAATATCGGCTAATGACCTGGATAGTCAGGGCTATCACCCAGCAATGATGCCAAATATTGCTGTATGCGCGCATACTCTGTTGATAAATTTCTGAGAATAAAGGGCATCCTTCATTCACCAGTTTACTCTTTTTTCGAAAAAGCGTGTATTGCCAAATTGAATGCCGATGTCGAAACTGGAAATTAGAAATTTGAAATTAGGTAACGCATCTACATCTTTGCATTTTTCCCAATTTCAAAATTCACTACCAAAATACAAGATCAACAAAGTGTAAACTACTTTTGATTTGTCGTGAAGGATGCCAAACATACCTTAACTTTAGGCACTTTAGATCACTTTAGGCACTTCCCATGATTATCCATCTCTTTTACACGCTGAATCTGTCACTCTTACTCTCCTGCCTTTTTGTCTTTCGGCTGAAGACCGACGAGCGGCGGTTTTCCCTCTCGCTTGTGCAGGCCTTGCTTGGCCTGCTCCTGCTGGCCGGAGAATACATCTATCTGGCCTATCATCCGGAACCGTATGTGGTTCCGGTTGTCCTTTTTTCAGAAAGT
>JAUVJO010000223.1 GCA_030592345.1 Deltaproteobacteria bacterium | reverse complement strand
GAGAGGCTCATGAAAGTGCACTACGCATATAAGGACCCGGAAATGATCGAGTGGGAGAAGGGCCTTGACCCCACTGATCGTTTTACTGAAAAAGATGTAATTCTTATTACGTACGGAGACTTGATCCGGAGCGAGGATCAGCCCCCATTGGAGATCCTGGCGGATTTTTCGGAAAAGTATTTAAAAGGCGCTATCAACACCTTGCATATTCTGCCTTTTTTTCCTTATTCGTCAGATCGCGGATTTTCGATTATTGATTTTGAAGAAGTCGATCCAAGACTCGGCACATGGGAAGATATCAGGAAACTCAAGACGAACTCCAAGCTGATGTTTGATGGCGTCTTTAATCACACATCATCCAAGAGCCGATGGTTTCAGGAATTCTTGGATGGAAACCCGGAATTTCAGGACTTTTTCATCGTCTTTTCCACAAGAGGCGCTATTCCCGATAAATACCTTCAGTTGATTGTTCGTCCGAGGACGTCAGATCTCTTGTCAATTTATAGCACGCTAAACGGAAAACGCTCTGTATGGACTACTTTCAGCACTGACCAAATAGATCTTAACTTTAAGATCCCCAAAGTTTTTCTCAAGATGTTCGAAATACTCTTGACCTATGTGCGCAGAGGGGCGGATATCATCCGCCTTGACGCAGTGACCTATTTGTGGTCGGAGCTTGGAACCAATTGCGCTCATCTTGAACAAACCCATAACATTATTAAGCTCTTCAGGTATATCCTTGATGCAGTGGCACCTCATGTGGCATTGATTACTGAGACCAATGTCCCTCATGAAGAAAATATCCAGTATTTTGGTGACGGCACGGATGAGGCCCAGATGGTATACAACTTTGCCCTCCCCCCGCTGGTATTGCATGCCTTTCAGACAGGATCTTCTACTCATCTTACGGGATGGGCATCCGGTTTAAAGAAAGTATCGGATACGGCCTCCTACTTTAATATTCTCGATTGTCACGACGGAATCGGTGTCATGGGTGCCAGGGGTATCTTGACAGAAGACGAGATAGAGATGATGGCCCTCAGGGTCTTGGAGCACGGGGGCTTCATTTCCTACAAGGATAACGGAGACGGCACCATCAGCCCCTACGAACTGAACACGACATGGCATAGCGCACTTAACCGTGAGGATTGTGACGAAACGACCGATTTCCAAATCAAGCGCTTCCTGGCTTCTCGGTCAATTCCCCTGGTCATCATGGGCGTGCCAGGGATATATTTGCACGGTCTGTTCGGTTCCAAGAACGATGCTGATGCCGTATTGGATGAAGGACAAACACGGAGCATCAACAGGCGAACGATCGATAAAGAAAGCCTTTACATGGCCCTGAATGACAAGGAGACGACGATCTATAAGGTCTCTAATTTGCTTTCTGAGATGATAGAAAAAAGAATACAAGAAAAGGCGTTTCACCCCAATGCACCTCAACGAGTTCTAAGTGTATCTGATTCTGTCTTTTCTCTGATTCGAACCTCTATTGACGGCAAGGAAAACATCCTTTGCATCACAAATGTCACTGCCCAGGATCAACACATGAAATTCGATACAAATGAGATCGGATTAAAAGTAGAATCATGGCATGATATCCTATCAGGAACCTTTCTCACATCACCGAATGGCATTCTTTCATTGAACCTAAGACCCTATGACGTGTTTTGGTTAAAGACGGCTTAACCGTTCACGGGTTAAATGGTTCAGGGGTTCAGGGTTCACAGAAATCTGAACCGTCCTGCGAGCAAGGCTAACGAATGAGAAGTAACCCTGAACGGTGAACTCTGAACCTGTGAACTCTTACAGTTCACTTTAGTATTCTCATCTGGCACCATCTACGATTGTGCCAGAGACCTAAGTTTCCCTTATGTACGTTTCATAACTCGTACGATAGATGTCGGTGAGAGTGAGGAATGCGGTGATGACCAGGGGGCCATAGATGATCCCTAAGATACCGAAAACCTTTAAACCCCCTATAACGGAAAGAAAAACCAAAAGCGTATGCATCTTGACCTTGGTTCCGACGAGCTTCGGCTTGATCACATATTCTATGACAGAGGAGATCACCAGGTAAAAAACAATAAAGAAAATACCTGCCGCAAGCCTGCCCTTCAGAAAAAGATAAATTGAGGCCGGGATAAAGACTGCGGCAATGCCCACGATGGGCAAAAAGGCCAGGATGGCCATCAGGGAACCCCAAAGGAAGGGCGAACCCAAGCCAAAAATGGCAAAAACAGCACCCCCCAGACATCCTTGGATCAACCCGGATACGCCGTTTACAACCAATACCACCGAAGCCATCGCGTGGAATTTCTCCATGAGTTTTCTATCTTGATCCTCAGGAAGCGGGGAAAGCTCCACCAAAAAAGTGATGAGCTTCTCGCCATCGATCAACAAAAAGAAGATAACCAAGAGCATGAATGCAAAATTAACGACAAACTTTAAAACGTTTGAGGCAATGGAACTCGCCTGCTGGTAGAGAAAAAGGCCGACAGATCGTCCAAGTTCAGACAGGCCCTTGTTGATACTTTCAGCTCCCAGTTTGATGTCATAACTAACAAGCACTGTTTCGATACGTTCCATAATGCGGTTATTATGAAGAAATTCCCTGAGATCCTGATTCAGGGCAGAGTTGGCGCCTGTGAGGTACAGGCCATAAGCTTCCTTGGAAAGAGACCCTACCAAAAACACGAGAGGCACGAAAACAACCAGGAATATGATCGTACACGTGATCAGCGAAGACAGCACCGGCCGCATCTTCCTGGCAAAAAAACCGTAAACAGGATAGAAGGTGCCCGTCAATACAAAGGCAAGCACGAGAATAGACAGATAGGGCCACAGGAGTCTGCCCACAAGAAAAATAGTAATCAGGAATATGATGAGAAAGTACTTGAATATCATCTGGGTGGAAGATTGCTCAGGCATGTTGTAACTCCGCCATTCATCCATAGCGGTTCTGTCTCCTTATCGGTTGAGCCGGTTGACCCATATTTCCTACTCGCCCCTTTTCCTGTCAAGGGTCCATGATAACACGCTGGTGATAAGGAGGGCCAGGAGCCCTGCAAGGGCGGCAGAGCGCCATGGTGTTCTGTGCTTTAAGATGGCGAAGATGGATATGAATATCAGGAGCCAGCAGGAGATGTGCCACGGCTTTAGAAAGCTTGCGACATATCTGCCCACAAGCCTTTCCCAACGCCTGTCCACGGCATCTCTTTGGATGCCCCGAACGATCTCCTTTTTCTCAAGATCCGTATGAATGGAGTATCCCTTGTCTTCCTCAAAATGGTGGTCATGGCGTTCGGTCTTAACAAATGATCCGTCTGTTGACCAGTATGTCCACGTGCCGTCCCTCCCGCCCATAACCCATTGACTTTCAAGTGCCTTTTGCCCATTCCAATGCCAGTCTGTCCACCTGCCGTGCATCTTGCCATAGAGAAACTCGCCTTCGGTAATCTTTTGCCCGTTTTCGTCCCATTTTACCCAAGTGCCTGTTTTCGCGCCCTTTATGTATTCCCCTTCCAATTGTTTCTGGCCTGTCTTGTACCAAAAGACCCATCTGCCATGGCGTTCTCCCCCAGACAAGTAGCCCTCGGCATATTTAACCCTTGGCCACCACAAATATGGCCCCTTAGGCCAGTATAATGTAGTTTTTTCAGGTTCTGGCATCCTTTCTCCAGTGGCGTGCAATCACAAGCAACAGCTCAACGAGTCGAAGTCAAATTACCACCCCCAGATGAGGTGGCTTGTTTTATTTGTCCTGGAAGGTACCCTGTTTTTAGTGCCTAAAGTGAGCTAAAGTGCCTAAAATGCCTAAAGTTAAGGAATGCGCATTCGGCGCGCTGCCCATTTTAACCGTGGTCAGGAACATGGACTACAGCTTTAAATACAATGTCATTAGTCATCAAGGGTGCCCATGGACAAACGAGCTTGTCCGTGCTCCAGTCTCATCGATTGCCATCAGATACTTATAACTTTCAAATTAGCCCGCCAAAGGCATACCATAATTTTAGGCACTTTAAGTATTTTAGGCACTTTAGGCACTCTTAAATAATTACTGTACCGGTAGAACCTTCTTATGGTACCACTACCAGAGGTAGTGGTTTAGTCAGATTAATCAAAATCAAGCTCTATCATGCCAACATTGCCAATCCCCAGGTTTCCAAGGGCTCTGTACCTCGGAGGGATGGTCTTTGTTGCTTTCCATGTTTGACGGTCCGGATCATACCTGAAGTACAATAGCGTCGCGTACCTGAATACCGGAACACCTGGAATACCGTAGCGGACTGCGAGCTTCATGTACCAGGGGCCTTCTTGTCCGAGTTTTTCCATTGGCGATGGGATATCAGGAACCTGCAACCTGACAGGGGCTGTCCCGGGCTCAACTGACTGGTGGATAGCAGGCAGATTATCCAACAAGGCTACCTCACCTGCCCAAAACCAGAAACCGTCCACCCTGTAAATGAGCGCATCCATCCTTCCATTGTTTTTAACAAAAATGCCGGGGTGCCCGGACGCAATGACAATGACAGGCCGAAAAACCGCAGAATATCCCAAAAGAATCAGGATAATGAGCAAGATGCAACAACCAAGAATCATCCATCCTTTGCTCACGCTTCGGAGCTTTTCCTTTAAACCCGTCACTTCAGTACCCCGTTACTCCATCACGCTGATTAGTGCAAAAGGACTCAACTTCCGCCCCTTTTTACCGCCAACAGGATGTAAAGCTCTGGCTGATCCACGAACTTGTAAATCTCAAAGCCATAAGGTCTAAGCAAGATTTCAGCCTCAGGTTGTGCTGGAAAGTCATCGAGTGGAAAGGGGGATCTTGCCTTCAATAGATCAATAAATGCTTTCCCCATGGGATGGCTGATCACCATGCGACCGTCCGGTTTCATCATCCTGCCGATATTTGCAAAGCTCTTGTCTTTGTCTGCAATATTGGGATAGCAAGCGTTTATGAAAACTACGTCAATACTTTCGTCAGCCAGGGGCAGGCCCCGGACATCTCCTTGAATGGTTCTTGCATAGGGATATTGTTCCTTTAGGCGCACCAGCATGGCTTCTGAAAGGTCACAGGCAAATATAGTATCAGACTCGTAGTGTTGAATCAGGGGAACCAATATCCCCGTGCCTGTACCCACGTCCAGGACAACGTCTCCAATGACGATATCGGCAGAGGCCACAATCTGCTCCAGGCGCTCAGGCACCCCCTCGGGCAAAGGCGGATCAAAGACGTGAAGAAGGCCGCTGAAAAAATCACGCTGGTCCTGGTTTACCCTCTCAATCCGTTCTTCTGGGAGTTTTTTTTCAAAACCCATCGTCAACGTACCCCCATAACCTTAATTGCCACTCAACCACACGCACTACAAAAGCCCCTTCTCCTGGAGAAAACTCATGGTTCTATGGCTTATCGTAGCGGCATGGCTGATGGCACGTGAAAGGTTATCCATGGAGCCGTGCGAGACATTCGAATCGACCATAACCAGGCCGCTGTCAAGTTGTTGGCGAATCATGGCCCACTCTTCTTGTGGGGAAACCTTATGTGCCAGCCCAATGTCTCTATACAAAGACATCAAAAAGGTGGAGAAGACCTTGTTTGCCCCCTCCTTTTCAGAGCCTGTTAACTCCTCAATCACCATAGCCAGTTGGCTGGCTGTGATGAGGCCTGCTTTCATTCTTTCACCCATCATAAAACCGAGGATGGCCTCTTTTTCTGTCATATACCCTCTCTTCCTAATAAGCTCAAAGCTGAAAGCTCAAGGCTCAAAGTCCAAAACCCGCTGTTTTGCTGGATGGACAAAACCTCAGTAAACCCAAGTATTGCTTCAAGCTTT